>NZ_JAVRHS010000012.1:0-69182 GCF_031846435.1 Croceicoccus esteveae | reverse complement strand
TGGGTTATAGATCAGCCGCCTCAGTGCCCAATACGTAGTCGCTCCACTTTTGCAGCAGCTTGCGTCGCATTTCGATGAAAGTCGTGCGTTTGTATGCGCGGACTACTTTATCGGGGACAACATGCGCGATTGCTGCTTCCGCTACTGGATCAGGTATCTCCGGCACGTTCTCAGCCGCCCAATCCCGAAATGAGCTGCGAAATCCGTGGGTGTCATGTGACAGACCGGCGTCGAGTAGGATCTTGTTGAAAACAGCGTCGGAAAGCTTGTTTCCATTCCTGTTTGGCACTACCAGTTCGGCAGCACTAGGTTCACGGCCAAGTTCCGCACGTATGCGTTGAAGCAACTCCATTGCGGCAACGTTTAGCGTGACTGTATGAGCTACCTTTTCCTTCATAAGCCAGGCGGGTCGGTGCCATAGCCGTTCTGCAAAATTGAACTGATTCCACTTGGCGCCGCGAACCTTGCCCGGGCGTGAAGCTGTGTAAATCTGCAGCAGTTGTCCATTGCGGCCCTGCGTTGCCGGTTTCGAACGGAGAGAGGCTACCCATGTTGGTACTTGTTTGTAGGGCATAACATCATAATGTCCGCTCTTCGGTTGTTTAGGCAGCCGTTTACTGATGGATTGCTGGGGTGCCTTTGTCGGACGCCACCCATTTACATGCGCAAAACTCAGGACCGTGCCGATACGTTGCCGAACTTTTTTGCAATCTGTGGTTTATCAATCCAGATCGGATCGAGCGCAGTGATGATGTCGGATGAAGCGATCAAATGCACTCGCTTTCTTCCCAAGGTGGGATAGGCATGTGCTTCAAGGGAGTTGAGGAATGCCTGCGCGTTTTTGTTCGTCCAGCCGTTCTGCAAAGAAGCGTGAGCCGCAATGGCGGCTTCAATAAGTGTCGGGATTTTTCGCCTGTCTCGGTCGAGTTCTTCAATTGGATCGAGACCCGACTTTGCAGCCAACCGAAGCATGCCTGCCTTCTCCCGTGCTTCGGCAAGAGTGAGCACCTTGCGTTGCAGAATGGGCACTTTGATTACCTGCTCTGCGCCGCCGTCCTATGAAGCCGAGTTGACGCTGCCAAGGCCGATGTCATGCCTCTTGCCATCTGCTTGGATGCGGAGCACCCATGATTTTGCGCCGGTCGGCTTCACAAGCAGGTAAAGGCCTTCGCCGTCAACATACTTGCCAAGCTTAGCGTTCTTAACCAAAAGTGCAGTAAGCTTCGGCATTGCGTCCCCTCAATCGTTCCCACATCTTGGCGCGACTGGCAGCGAACTTCAACGAGCCAAGGAGACGCGGAAATCATTTATCCTCAATAGATAAACGCCTGTGCGGGCTACTAACGATCGCCGGCAAACAGCGAGTTAGGTTCCTCGCGGGACATCCACCGGCGCGGCATTGTGGCGGTTGGAAACCGGCGCGTCTGATGCCGGTATGAGCGAACATCCCCCACACAAGCCGGAGGTGTCGGGATCGACGGGAACTGCCCCACATTTTCGGACAGCAGTTCAGGCACCCCATCCGGGCCGACTGCTGTTGTCCTCCCAAACGACCAGACACCGCGCCCTGCTCCCTTGGCGCAGAGAGTGTTTCCCTGAAGTAGCGCGGCGGCATCGCAGTCAAGGTGATGGACATCAGCGGTAAAACGCTGGGCATTATCATTCCACCGGCTTCCTACGCGCGCGATGAAAACTGCTGGCATCCGGGCCTTGTGGAATGTGGCCGTGACCATTTCAAATCAGATGGGCCGGTAATTGCTTTGAAGGTCGATTTGTCGGGCTGGAGAATGACACCCCCTTCCCACGCACCATTCTTCGGCAAACAAGGTGCGGTCGCGGCGTTGGCAGTTTTTGTGGAGGACCTCGAGGAGCAACGCTCAGGGTGCAGGCTTCGATTTCCAGTGTCCTGCGTCATGCAGGGGCTCAGGGTAAACTCCTGAGCGCCCAGAGCAGATTGTCATACAACGAGCAGTTGTGCTGTCAGGATCAAGCATGGGGAGCGGCTGGATGTATCTCTTGTACCGAGGCGTCACCATTCAGGAACAGCCTCAGCAGTTGCCATCATGCAGATCGGCCACTCCCGCAGCCTGTGCTTTCATGGTCGTTCGATTGCTTCAGCCGCTTCCGCGCAAGGTCCTTGTTCTTTGATCGCATAACATCGTGATCGTCAGCGCTGACCAACGCTCAGGATCTGCACTACCGCACGTCCGGCCTTCAACGCGGCAGGTCTGTTATACCCATCAGCGCTTCATCGACGCTGCGAGCGCATTGGCGGCCTTCGCGGATCGCCCACACGACAAGGCTCTGCCCTCGACGCATGTCGCCGCACGCCCAGATCCCCTCCTCGCTGGTTCGGTAGGTGAGTGTGTCGGCCTCAACATTGCCGCGTGCATCGTGGCTCAGCGATGCCTGGTACAGCATTCCTGCCTTGCGCGGACCCGTGAAGCCCATGGCGAGCAGGATGAGATCCGCGGGGATAACGAAGGTGCTGTCTTCCACCTCTTCCATGTCGCGCCCGCTCCAGCGCACCCGCACGCATTCAAGGCCGGTCACACGGCCGCCTTGGCCGATCACGCGCTTGGTCAACACCGAGAAATCGCGGGATACCCCCTCCTCATGGCTGGATGAGGTGCGCATCTTCAACGGCCAGTTGGGCCAGGTCAGCGCCTTGTCCTCACGTTCAGGCGGCTGCGGCATGATTTCAAGCTGCGTGACGCTGCTTGCTCCCTGCCGGTTGGACGTGCCGACGCAGTCGGACCCTGTGTCGCCGCCGCCGATGACGATGACATTCTTGCCGGTCGCGGTCAGCGTGCCGCGCGGGGCGGCGCGCTGTTCATCGTCGCCGGCGTTGCGCTTGTTCTGCTGCGTCAGGAACTCCATCGCCAGCCGCACGCCGGCCAGCTCGGCACCCGGAATGTCCAGCCGGCGCGCTTCTTCCGCGCCACCGGCAAGCACGATAGCATCGAAGTTTTCCTTGAGGGTTTTCATGGAGATGTCGACACCCACCTCGGTAGAGGTGCGGAACTGCACGCCTTCTGCCTCCATCTGGACAGCACGGCGGTTGATGAGGTGCTTTTCCATCTTGAAGTCAGGAATGCCGTAACGCATCAACCCGCCGATACGGTCATTCTTTTCAAACACAGTGACGGAATGGCCGGCTCGTGCGAGTTGCTGCGCGCAGGCCATCCCCGCCGGACCGGATCCGATGACAGCCACTGTCCGGCCAGTGCGTTCGGCTGCAATTTGCGGCGTTATCCAGCCCTCGTTCCATCCCTTGTCGACAATTGCACATTCGATGGATTTGATCGTCACCGGCTGGTCAATGATGTTGAGCGTGCAGGCTGCCTCGCATGGCGCGGGACAGATCCGGCCTGTAAACTCGGGGAAGTTGTTGGTGGAATGCAGGTTTACCAGCGCCTCGCGCCAGTCGCCTTCATAAACAAGGTGGTTCCAGTCCGGAATGATATTATTGACCGGGCAGCCGTTGTGACAGAACGGAATACCGCAATCCATGCAGCGCGACGCCTGCCCCTTCAGCTCCGCCTCGGTGTGCGGCAGCGCGAATTCGCGGTAATGCTGCAACCGCTCCTCGGGTGCCGCATAGCTGCGATCCTGCCGATCGAGTTCGAGGAAACCTGTTTCCTTGCCCATCCTTGTGACCTCTTATTCTGCCGCGACCGACGCGGCATCCTGCCGCTCGGCTTCCAGCATCTTCAATGCATGTGCGTAATCGCGCGGCATTACCTTCACAAACCGCGTTATCACCGTGTCGAAGTCGTCCAGCAGCGCACGCGCCTTGCGACTGCCGGTATGCGCGTAATGCCGCTCCAGCAAAATCTGGATACGTTCGGCATCGTGGTAGAGCGGATCGCCCATGCCGAAATCCTCGACGCCATGGCCGCGTTGTTCGGGGCGATGTCCCGACAGCGCATGATCAGCGCCAGGCCGGCCGACTGGCTGCAGATCCACCATGGCAGTGTTGCACCTTTTGGCAAATCCGCCGTCTTCATCAAGAATGTAGGCGACACCACCCGACATGCCAGCGGCAAAGTTGCGCCCGGTGCGGCCCAGCACACAAACGACGCCACCGGTCATATATTCGCATCCATGGTCACCTGTGCCCTCGACCACTGCAATGGCGCCTGAATTGCGCACGGCGAACCGTTCGCCGGCCACGCCATTGAAGAACGCCTCACCCGCGATTGCGCCATACAGGACGGTATTGCCGACGATGATGTTGCGCGCGGGATCACGGGCGACGCCTGCGGGTTGCCGCACGATAATGCGCCCGCCCGACAGGCCCTTGCCCACATAATCATTGCAATCGCCTGCCAAATCCAGCGTCACCCCATGCGCCAGCCAGGCACCGAAGCTTTGCCCCGCCACGCCGGTAAGGTTGATACGGATCGCGTCATCGGCCAGTCCTGCATGTCCGAACCTCTTTGCGATTTCCCCCGAAAGCATGGTGCCGGTCGTGCGATTGACGTTGCGGATCTGCTGGTCGATCACGACGTGCTCGCCCCGTTCGAGCGCGGGCGCTGCAGCGCGGATCAGCTGCACGTCCATTGCCGATTCCAACCCGTGGTCCTGCGACTCTGTGTTGAACAGGCGCGTTCCCGCGGCCGGCTCGACCTGGTGCAGCACCCGCGCCAGGTCGACGCCATTTGCCTTCCAGTGGCGGATTGCCTGCCTCATGTCGATGCGGTCCACCCGGCCGACCATCTCCTCCACCGTGCGAAAGCCCATCTGCGCCATGATTGCGCGCAGCTCTTCGGCAACGAAGAAGAAATAGTTGATGACGTGCTCGGGCATTCCCGTGAACCGCTTGCGCAGTTCAGGGTTCTGCGTGGCGACACCAACCGGGCAGGTGTTGAGATGGCATTTGCGCATCATGATGCAGCCCGCCGCGATCAGTGGGGCCGTGGCGAAGCCGAACTCGTCCGCACCCAGCAAGGCGCCGATGGCAACGTCCCGGCCCGTGCGCAGCCCGCCATCCACCTGCACCGCGATGCGGCTGCGCAGATTGTTGAGGAGCAATGTCTGCTGCGTTTCGGCAAGACCGATCTCCCACGGGCTTCCCGCATGGGTCAGCGAGGTGAGCGGCGATGCGCCCGTGCCGCCTTCATACCCTGAGATGGTGACGTGATCCGCCCGTGCCTTGGATACGCCGGCAGCAACCGTGCCGACGCCGACCTCTGACACCAGTTTGACCGAAATACGCGCTGATCTGTTCACGTTTTTCAGATCGTGGATCAGCTGCGCCAGATCTTCGATCGAGTAGATGTCGTGATGCGGCGGCGGCGAGATGAGGCCAACCCCCGGCGTCGAATGGCGGACCTTGGCGATGGTCTTGTCCACCTTGTGGCCGGGCAGTTGTCCACCTTCGCCCGGCTTTGCCCCTTGCGCCATCTTGATCTGAATGTCGTCGGAATTGACCAGATATTCGGTCGTGACGCCAAACCGGCCCGATGCGACCTGCTTGATGCGCGACCGCATGGTATCGCCGTTGGGCAAAGGCGTGAACCGGTCGGGCTCTTCCCCGCCTTCGCCGGTATTGGACCGGCCGCCGATGCGGTTCATGGCAATGGCCAGCGTCGTATGCGCTTCGCGGCTGATCGAGCCGAAGCTCATCGCGCCTGTGGAAAAGCGCTTCACGATCTGGGCTGCGGGTTCCACCTCCTCCAGCGGAATGGGCTGCGCTGCGTCCTTGAGGTCCATCAACCCACGAATGGTCAGCAGGCGTTCCGACTGTTCGTTGATCGCGGTGGCAAATGCGTCGTAATCGGCAAAACTGTTACCGCGCACGGCGTGCTGAAGATTGGAGATGGTCGCAGGGGTCCATGCATGTTCTTCGCCCCTGACGCGGTACTGGTAGATGCCGCCAACATCCAGCATGCGGCGGTAGATCTGCTCGTCCGAAAAGGCATGGCTGTGACGCCGCACGGTTTCATCCGCAATCTCGGCAAGACCGACACCTTCGATCGAAGTGGCGGTACCGGTAAAGAAGCGCTCCACGAACCCGCTGGACAGGCCGATTGCATCGAAGATCTGTGCGCCGCAATAGGACTGATAGGTGGAAATGCCCATTTTGGACATGACCTTGCGGATGCCCTTGCCAATGGCCTTGACGTAATTGTGCTCCACATCTGCGCAGGACAGCGGCGTATCCTTGCTCCGCCTGATCTGCTCCAGCGTCTCGAAGGCAAGATAGGGGTTCACCGCTTCTGCACCGTAACCTGCAAGCACGCAGAAATGGTGTACTTCGCGTGCCTCGCCCGTTTCCACAACCAGCCCGGTCTGCATCCGCAATCCCTGGCGCACGAGGTGGTGATGCACCGCAGCCGTTGCCAGCAATGCAGGCATGGCGATACGCTCCAGCCCCGCTGCCCGGTCGGACAGGACAAGGATGTTCTTGTCCTGGAGCACCGCTTCGGTTGCAGCCCAGCACATCTCCTTGATGGCCATTTCAAGACCGGCAGCGCCAGTGGCGGCATCCCAGGTAATGTCGATGGTGTGCGTGCGAAACGCGCCGTCGAGCGCTTCTTCCACCGATCGGATCTTTGCAAGGTCGCCATTGGTCAGGATCGGCTGGCTGACTTCCAGCCGCTTGTGCGTGCCAGCGACCCTGCCAAGCAAGTTGGGACGCGGCCCGATCATGGACACAAGGCTCATCACCAATTCCTCGCGGATCGGGTCGATGGGCGGATTGGTCACTTGCGCGAAATTCTGCTTGAAATAATCGTACAGCAGGCGTGAGCGCTGCGACAGCACGGCGATCGGCGTATCGGTGCCCATGGACCCGATCGGATCGTCACCGCTCAGCAGCATGGGTTCAAGGAACCTGGTGACGTCCTCCTGCGTGTAGCCGAACGCCTGTTGCCGATCGAGCAAAGTCGATGCGTCACCCGCAGGCGTCTGCGCAGCCTCCGATTCTATGGGGTCAAGATCCTCCAGCTTGTATTGCGCGGCATGCAGCCATTGCGAATAGGGCTGGAGGGAGGCGAAACCGGCCTTGAGCTCTTCATCCTCGACGATGCGGCCCTGTTCCAGATCGATCAGCAGCATCTTTCCCGGCTGCAACCGCCATTTGCGCACGATATCCTCTTCGGCAAACGGCAGAACGCCACTCTCGGAGGCCATGCAGACCAGACCGTCTTTCGTTTCGCACCAGCGTGCCGGGCGCAGGCCGTTGCGATCAAGCGTACCGGCAATCTGCCGACCATCTGTAAAGGCGACTGCGGCCGGCCCATCCCATGGTTCCATCAATGCTGCGTGATATTCGTAAAACGCGCGTAATGCGGGGTCCATCTCGCGATTGCCGGCCCATGCTTCCGGGATCAGCACCATCATTGCATGGGCCAGCGAATAGCCGCCAGCCAGCAGCAGTTCCAACGCATTGTCCAGACAGGCAGTATCGGATTGTCCATGCGGGATGATTGGCCACATCTTGTCCAGATCCGCGCCCAGCAGATCGGACTCCATTGTCCGGCGGCGGGCATTCATCCAATTGACATTGCCGCGCACGGTGTTGATCTCACCATTATGGGCAATGAACCGGAACGGCTGGGCAAGGCGCCAGCTGGGAAAAGTATTGGTCGAGAACCGCTGATGCACCAACGCCAGCGCAGAAGCACAGCAGGAATCCCGCAGATCGGCATAGAAGGACCCGACCTGCGTCGCCAGCAGCAAGCCTTTGTAAACAACGGTCCGGCTTGAAAAGCTGGGTAGGTAAAGCTCGGTAAGACCGGGCAGCCCGTGTTTCTCTGCCAGTTCGGCAAGCGGGTTCTGCGCCTGCTTGCGGATTGCCAGGATCTTGCGCTCGAATGCGTCCTGGTCAGCGCAATTTGCGCCCATGCCGACAAAAGCCTGCCGGATGACAGGCATCTCGTCGAGCACCGTTCTGCCAAGCCCGTCAAGGTCGGTCGGCACATCCCGCCAACCGATCAGATGCTGGCCTTCCTTGGCCACGAATTTTTCGAAATTGGCGATTGCAATTTTACGGCTGGGTTCATCGCGCGGCAGGAAGCACATCGCTACCGCATATTCGCCGAGCGGCGGCAATGTTCGATCGCTTTCCTGTGCCCAGCGGCGGTACAGTGCATCGGGTATCTGGATCAGGATGCCGGCTCCGTCGCCCAGCAGCGGGTCGGCGCCGACCGCGCCGCGATGATCCAGGTTTTCAAGAATGGTCAGACCCTGTTTGATGATCCCGTTCGATTTTGCACCCTTGATGTCGGCTATGAAACCGACGCCGCAAGCATCATGCTCGTTACGCGAATCGTAGAGGCCTTGAACCGGCGGAAAACCCATGATCACCTATCCTGTCGGAAGCCGGGCGCGCGTGCCCGGCACTCAAACACCATCAACACCGCCAACGGGCGGCATCAAGTTGCGTGCAAACCACGGTTTGACGAAACAAACGATGTTTTGCAACTGCGTCGATGATTTTCAGCAATGAAAATACAGGATATGCAGCATTTCGTACAGCTCGCCGGATGTAAAACTACGCAGATCGCGACTGCGGGGTGCGTACGCGCTGCTTAATCGACGTGATTGGCTGTCCGCATTGCGCGCTGTGCAGTTCAGGTCACATACTGTGCAAGAGGCGAGTCGATTGACAAAGCCGACTTGCAGAAAGGCAGCCGGCGGTGCTCAGGCGACCTGCCGAAGTCGTGACCGGCGGTGTTCCGCAATCCAGCTTTCCACGATCGGCGCAATTTGCGTGCGCCATTTGGAGCCATTGAAAATGCCGTAATGACCCACGCCTGGATGCATGTGATACTTCTTGAGATCGTCTGACAGGCCGGACGCGATGTCCAGCGCGGCCCTTGTCTGGCCAAGGCCGGAAATATCGTCCCGCTCTCCCTCGATGCACAGGATGGCGGTATCGGTGATGGCGCTGAAATCGACCTTGTGACCACGATGGGTAAGCAATCCGCGAGGCAGGGCGTGCTTCTGGAACACTGCCTTGACAGTGGAAATATAGAACTCTGCCGTCATGTCGCAGACCGACAAATATTCATCGTAGAACGCTTTGGTTGCATCCGCGCTGTCGCCGTCGCCAACGATCAGGTGCTTGAACATGCCGTAATGGCTCATGATGTGATTGCCCAGGTTCATCGACATGAAACCGGCAAGCTGCAGGAAGCCGGGATAGACACGGCGGCCCGAGCCGGGATAACGGCCTGGCACTGTTGCAATGAGGTTCTGACGAAACCACGCCAGCGGTCGGCGCATCGCCATTTCATTCACTTCGGTCACGCCTTTGCGCGTGTCGATCGGACCGCCCATCATCGTCAATGTTGCCGGACGACAGGCATTGTTCTGTGCCGCCATCAGGGCAGTGGCGGCAAAAGCGGGCACCGAGGGCTGACACACCGCCATGACATGCGCGCCCGGTCCGATATGCTCCAGAAAAGCGATCACGTAATCAATGTAATCGTCAAGATCGAAGGCGCCTTCCGACATCGGCACCATCTTGGCATCAGCCCAGTCGGTGATGTAAACCTCTGCGTGTTCCATCAGCCGTTCGAGCGTGCCCCGCAGTAGCGTGGCATAATGCCCGCTCATCGGGGCGACGATCAGAACCTTGGGCGCATTGGTCGGCAAACCAGCGTGGGCGAAGCGCTTCAGATTGCCGAACGGCTTTTCAAGCACCGTCGATTCGTCCACTGCATGCGCCACGCCATCGACGCAGATCTCGTCAATCCCGAAAGCAGGCTTGCCATGGTGCTGCGCAGAATAGGAAAACACCTTGAGTGCAGACGCAGCGGTGGAGCCGATGGCATTCTGCGCCAGCGGATTGACCGGATTGGACAGCATTTCGGCCGCAATGGATGCAACGGCACTCGCGGAGGACAGCCACGCCCTTTGCAGCTCGTAAAACTGATACAGCATGAAGCGCTCCCCTTTGCGCCGCGCGGCGCATGTTCCAAATTCCGGATCCCCGGACCTGCACTCCGGTGCCTTCGGCGCACATTCCGCGCTAGTCTAAGACGAACAGCGGTAGGATCAGCACTGAACGATGTAAAGGCGGTCGGGTTCCTTTGCGGTTAACGCCTGCCACGCATCTTGCATCCCGTGATCGAACAACTTCACACCTGAAACTTTGCCTTCACCCGGCCATCGCCATGGAGTAGGCGGAACAGATGGCAGACAAGATGGTCATGAAAAAAATTTCCAAAGCGCAAGGCACGCCCGACCAGATAATCGGCAACCAGAAAACTGGCAGCCAGACCAGGGATAGCCGACACGAAACCGGTCAGAACAGGGATAGTTCTGGCAAGGGCAACCACGACGAGCGTCACAGGAACAACCGCCGCCGGAACAAGAGCAACCCCGGCGGGAAACCGTCGTCGCGCGATCTGGGGCCGCTTTCCCTGCTGGCGCAGATCGGCTGGCAATATCCCGGGCGGGTAATGGCCGCGCTTGGCGCGCTGGTGGTGACAGCGGCGGCGACGCTGGCCATTCCTTCGGGTTTCAAGCTGGTGATCGACCGGGGGTTTTCCGGTGACGGGGAGATTGCCCGCTGGTTTGAATATCTGCTCATCATCGTGGTGATCCTCGCCATCGGCACGGCGCTGCGGTTCTACTTCGTGTCATGGCTTGGAGAACGTATCGTCGCCGATCTGCGCGTCAGGGTGCAGGACAATCTGCTGGGTCTGCCGCCCGGTTTCTTCGAGGAAAACAGCCCCGGCGAAATTTCGTCGCGCATGACTGCCGATACCGCGATCATCGAGCAGGTGGTCGGCTCCACCGTGTCTGTCGCGCTGCGCAATGTGCTGATGGCAGTTGGCGGCACGATCTATCTGTTTGCCCTTACGCCCGAATTGACCGGGGCGCTGTTTATCGCCATTCCGGTGGTGATCGTTCCGATCGTGTGGTTCGGCCGCAAGGTGCGGGTGCTGTCCCGGTCCAGTCAGGATCGCATCGCCGACGTGGGCTCCATGGTGGGCGAAGTGCTTGGCGCAATGAAGATCGTGCAGGGCTTCAACCAGGAAAACCGGGAACGCGCCCGCTTCGCCGGGGCGGTTGACCGCAGCTTCGATACCGCGCGGCGGCGCATCGTCATCCGCTCGGTGATGACCGGCATCGTCATTTTCCTCATCTTCGGCGCGCTGACGCTGTTGCTGTGGAAAGGCGCAAGCGATGTTGCCGCAGGGCAGATCAGCGGCGGCACTATTGCCGCATTCGTCATCACGGCAGGTCTGGTTGCAGGGGCGTTCGGCTCGCTCACGGAAGTGTATGGCAACCTCCTGCGCGCAGCGGGCGCGGCCCAGCGGCTGAGCGAATTGCTGGCAGCACGCCCGGCCATTGCCGCGCCCGAACGACCGCAGGCACTGCCCGAGCCGCCACGCGGTGCGATCGCGTTCCGCAACGTTACCTTTCGCTATCCGACCCGCCCCGATGCGCCGGCGCTCATCGACTTCAATCTTGCGGTCCGACCCGGGGAAACCGTGGCGATTGTCGGGCCTTCCGGCGCTGGCAAGTCGACGCTGTTCCAGCTCGTGCCGCGGTTCTACGATCCGCAGGCAGGCAGCGTGCGCGTCGACGGAGTGGAACTGACCCGCGCTGATCCGGCCGAAGTGCGCCGCCGCATCGCGCTCGTCCCGCAGGAAAGCACCCTGTTTGCCGCCAGTGCGCGCGACAATCTGCGCTACGGCCGGTGGGATGCCAGTGACGAGGCCATCCGCCAGGCGATGCGCGCGGCCAATGCCGAACAGTTCATCGATGAACTGCCCAATGGCTGGGATACCTTCCTTGGCGAAGGCGGGGCGCGCCTGTCGGGCGGACAGCGCCAACGAGTGGCAATCGCCCGGGCGTTGCTGCGCGACGCGCCGATCCTGCTGCTTGATGAGGCGACAAGCGCGCTTGATGCTGAAAGCGAGCGGCTGGTGCAGGCAGCGCTCGACCATCTGATGAAGGGACGTACCACGCTTGTGATTGCGCATCGGCTGGCCACCGTGCGGGCAGCCGACCGCATCATCGTCATGGAAGGTGGCCGCATCGTGGAGGAAGGCGATCATGCCAGCCTGCTCTCGGCAGGGGGGCTTTACGCGCATCTTGCCGGGCTGCAATTCGAAAATTGACGCGATAATGCTGCAGGTTTGACGCAACGACTGATCGTTAAGCCGGCTTTCATGATGCAAAAGATAATGGTATCTTTAGCAACCGGAATGAGTTGTGCCTGACCGGCACCGCGATGGTCCGGCTGACTTAACTGCCTGAATTTAAAAGCGATTCGAACATTGAATCTGTTTGAACACATGGATCAAGGATGTCTCGACTGATGAAGTTGACCAGGATTACTCTGTCTCTTTCGGCCGCCGCCGTTGCACTTGCCACCGTTGCACCTGTCGTGGCGCAGGATGCCTCCGGTGCGGACACAGCGCAGGTGGCAGACGCAACGCCGACCATGGAGTTCGGCACATGGGGCATCGATACTTCGCTGATCGACAGCAGCATTGATCCCGGCGATGATTTCTACGGCTATGTAAACCGTAAATGGATGGACGCCAACACGATCCCGCCGGAATACTCACGTTTCGGATCGTTCGATTTGCTTGCCGTGCAGGCAGAAAAGGACCTGCGCGCAATCGTGAATGACATGGCTGCTCGCGGCGGTTCGCTTGACACGCCGCAAGGCAAGGCCGCCGCAGCCTATGCCGCGTTCCTCGACACCGACAGCATCGATGCACGCGGGCTTGCTCCGGCGCAGCCCTACCTGACCCGCATCTACGAAGCGCCCGATCTTGCCGCGCTGATGACCGTGTTCGGCACGCCTGGCTATCCCTCGCCGCTGGGGTTCGGGGTGACGGCAGATTCCAAGAACCCGGACCAGTATATTCCCATCATGGCCGTGGGTGGTCAGGGTCTGCCCGACCGTGATTATTACCTGAAGGATACTGAAAAAAACCTTGAGATCCGCGCCCGCTACAAGGAATATCTGACGTTCCTTGCCGACCAGCTCGGCTATGCCGATCCTGCCGCAACCGCCGATGCGGTTTACGCGCTCGAACGCCGGTTTGCCGAGGCCGACTGGGACAATGCCTTGTCGCGCAATCGCGATCTGACCTACAACCGGCTGTCACGCGCCGAGCTTATGCAGATGGGTCGTAACGCGAACCTCGACGCCTTGATTGCCGCCGCCGGTATCGATGCGCAGGATTTCTGGGTCTATCATGTGTCGCCGACGTCAGAGGAGATTGCGCAGTACGATCTTGCTCCGGCGGAGCTTGCCAAACTGGGCGGCGGAGTGGCCGAACAATTGCAGATCCTGGAGAACGCACCGTTGGCCACGCTGAAGGCCTGGGCGGCGCTGCATCTGATCGACAGCAAGGCCGCTGTCCTGCCAAAGCCGATCGACGACGCCAATTTCGCCTTTTACGGCAAGACGCTGCAGGGCACTGAGGTGCAGCAGCAGCGCTGGAAGCGTGCGATATCAGCGACCGAGGACATGATGGGCGAGACGCTGGGCAAGGAATTCGTCGCCCGCCATTTTCCCCCTGCCAACAAGCAGTCGATGGATGCGCTGGTAGCCAATCTGCGCAAGGCGATGGCGGTCAACCTTGATTCGCTCGACTGGATGGGTGCAGATACCCGTGCAGAAGCGATGGCCAAGCTGAACGCGTTCACGCCCAAGATCGGCTACCCCGATGAATTCGAAACCTATGATGACATGCAAATCGTCAGGGATGACGCCTTTGCCAACGCGATGGCGGCCGAACGCTGGCATTGGAACGACCAGACCAGCAAGCTTGGTCAGCCGGTCGATCGTGGCGAATGGCATATGTTCCCGCAGACAGTGAACGCCTATTATAACCCGACGATGAACGAGATCGTGTTCCCGGCCGCAATCCTGCAGCCACCTTTTTTCAACGCCGAAGCAGATCCGGCAGTGAATTACGGTGCCATCGGCGCAGTGATCGGGCATGAAATGGGGCACGGCTTCGACGACCAGGGTGCCAAATCTGATGGCAAGGGCGTGCTGCGCAACTGGTGGACGCAGGAGGACCGCGTCGCATTTGAGGCGCGGACCGGCGTCCTGACCAGTCAATATGACGCCTTCTGCCCGTTTGATGAAGGCAAGACCTGCGTCAATGGCAAGCTGACACTGGGTGAGAACATTGGCGATCTGGGCGGGCTCAGCCTTGCCTATCGTGCCTATCAGATGTCGCTGGATGGCAAGGATGCGCCGGTGATCGACGGGTTGACGGGCGATCAGCGGTTCTTCCTTGCCTGGGCGCAGGTGTGGCGCACCATGATGCGCGAGGAAGCGGCTCGCACCCGCATGGCAACCGACCCACACTCCCCCAACCAGTTCCGCGTGAACGGCATCGTCCGCAATTTCGACGAATGGTACAAGGCGTTCAACGTGACGCCGCAGGATGAATTGTACCTGCCGCCGCAGCAGCGCGTCCGCATCTGGTAGGAACAGCAGCCCAATAGCGCGACGCCTGCGCCTGCCAAGGGGATCTCTCCTTGACTTGCGCGGCGTCGTTGCCATGACCCGGGGCCATGGACAATCTGACGCTTACTGCCATTCTGCTCGGCATCGTGGAGGGGATGACGGAGTTTGTACCCGTATCCTCAACCGGGCACCTGATCCTGGCATCGTCACTGTTCGGCTATGACGCGGATCAGTGGAAGATCTTCAACGTCGTCATCCAGCTGGGCGCGATCCTTGCCGTGGTGGTGCAGTATTGGCGCACCTTCTGGGCAGTCGGTACCGGAGTTGTAAAGCGGCAGCCGCAGTCTGTTCGCTTCGTCGTGAACATTCTGGTCGCGTTTCTGCCGGCAGCCGTCATTGGTCTGATCATGAAGCCTTACATCGACATCATGCTGGGCAGCCCGCTGGTGGTTGCGTGGGCTCTTATCGCCGGCGGTATCGCCATCCTCCTCATCGAACGGATGGCAAAGCCGGGGCCAGCCAGCGGGATAGGCCAATTGCCAGTGCGGCAGGCGCTGGGCGTCGGGTTCCTTCAGTGCCTTGCCATGATCCCCGGTGTCAGCAGGTCAGGTGCCACCATCATGGGCGCGCTGGCCATGGGGATAGAGCGACGCACCGCAGCAGAGTTCAGCTTCTTCCTTGCCATTCCGACCATGCTGGGCGCCAGCACGCTGGAAATCTGGCAATATCGCGACGTGCTTGCGGCAGGATCGCTGACGGTTGGCTGGCGCGAGATTGCCATCGGGTTTGTCGTTTCATTCATCGTGGCGCTGGGCGTGATCCGCGCCTTTGTCGCTTATGTCAGCCGGGCAGGCTTTGCGCCCTTTGCCTGGTACCGCATTGTTATCGGGGCATTCGCGGTTTGGTGGTTTGCGTTTCGCTGAAGCACCTGTCCGCATCTGGTGATTGGCTGGAACCAAACTGGCCTCCGTTGCGCTTAACAGGAAGGTACTGAATGATGGGAATGCAACAATGACGAACGCTGTCGAATTCGCCTCCGGCAAACGGGACATGGAGGAGGTTGTCGTCGGACGCTTCCGCTCGCTTGGTGCGCTTACGCCGGCCAATTCGGCTGACATCGTTCCGTCAGATCCGCAGGAGGCGGACCGTTTCGACAGATTGCGCGCGCAAGGTGTAATCCGCGGTGCAGGCGGCGGCTTCTTTCTGGACGAGGATGCGCTGGGCCGACTGCGTGCAGAGCGCCAGGCCTGGTTGTATGGTAGTGCAGGCGTTGTCGTGGTCGCAGGTGCGCTGATCGCCTGGCTCACACGCCGTCGCGACTGATCCGGCGCTGAGTGCAGGAGCATCAGATTTTCCTGCCGCTCCTTGAGTTCGTGAAGATGCACAGCGGCAACGTCGGGCGCCTGCTGCCCATCATTATAGCGAACCAGTATGGTACGCTCTTGAAACAGCGTTTTACATTCCGAGGCGGAAGCCGCTTGAACCGTCAGTAAGGTCGCTTGCGAACGGCGTATCCTGACGATTCGCGGATAGTCGGGCCTGCGTCTTGCTTGAGGCTGGACGGCCCGCATATGTCCTGTTCGGCGCAAACAAGGAGGGTGGGATATCAAGTCAATGCTCTGCCTTGCTGTAATCGGGGGTCAAGGAGTTGCCTTCCGGGTGCGTGGGCGCATGTGCGCTCCGTCGACGGGTGGGCAGCACATATCGCAGCGGCTTTCCCGTTAAACGCAATGATGCATGTCCCTATGGAGCAGGCCGTTGATGCCGCAGCCAGGTCGCAGCAGGCTCCCATGCGGATCCTGCTGGGAACCGAGCACCCCTATCTGCCGCAGATCCGGGGCGGCGCGCAATCGAGCACGCATGAGCTGGCAACCGCTTTCATCGCGCGAGGGCACCATGTTGCCGTGGTATGCGGGCTGACCGGCGCAGGTTGGATCGGATGGCGCGGACGGGCAGCTTTGAAGGCCAGATCATATGGGTGGAACAAGCGCCGCAACTGGGTGTGTGACCGATCGCTTGGTTATGAAGTGCATCGCGCCTGGTTCGCAAGAGATGCAATAGCCGCCGTTGCAAGCCATTTTGACGCTCAGGTTGCAGTTCTGCAATCAGGCCTGCCGGTCAGCCTTGCTGCGCGGCTTGACCGGACAGCGGTCAGAACCTTCATCTATCTGCGGAATGTCGAATTGGACGACCTCGGTGGAAATCCGGCAAAGCTTGAAGGTACGGGCTTCATTGCGAATTCCCAATTTACTGCCAACAGCTTCCGGCATTCGCATGGTCTTGAAGTGCCAACAGTCTACCCGCTGGTTCTGCCTGACAATTATCGCGTGGAAAGCACGCGGCAGAATGTGACCTTTATCAATCCGCGTCCCTGCAAGGGGCTGGACATTGCCCTTGCTATTGCTCGCAGCTGCCCGGATATTCCGTTTGTCTTCGTCGAGGCGTGGACGCTGGATTCGGCAGAGCGCGCGCAATTGAAACAAAGGCTGGCGCAATTGCCAAATGTCACGCTGCGTCCCGCTACCGGCGACATGCGCTCTGTCTACAGGCACGCCGGCATCATTCTTGCGCCCAGTATCTGGAATGAAGCGTTTGGCCGCGTTGCGGCAGAAGCGCATATAAGCGGCATTCCTGTCGTAGGCAGCGACTGCGGCGGTCTGCCCGAGGCGATCGGTCCGGGCGGAACCGTTGTTCCCCGAAGCGCAGACATCGCCGTCTGGGTGCGAGAATTACGCCGCTTGTGGCAAGATCCTGTCATTTACGCCCAGACAGCAGCCGCTGCTGTTGCTCACGCCGCGCGCGAGGCCATGAATGCAGACCGCCAGGTGGATTCCCTCATCGACATTCTGCGCCATCACCCGGTCTGAAAGAGCAAAACCTCATGCGCGTGCTGTTTACATCCGGCCGGGCTTTCCTGCCGCAGAACTCCGGCGGCGTGCAGTCGAGCACGATGCAGCTTTGCGCCGCGCTGGTGGCCCGGGGACACGACGTCGCGGTTCTGTGCCGATTGAGCGGAGGCGGATGGACCGCTTTGGATTCGCGGATCAAGCGGCGGGTCTTCCGCACAAGATTTTCCCGCGACACGCGCTTGGGCCTGCCGGTGTTCCGCGCATGGGACCCGACTGATACCAGGGAGGTCGTATCCAGGTTCAGGCCTGACGTGGCCGTGGTGCAAAGCGGAGATACGGTGCCGATTGCAAGGTCGCTCGACCAGTTGGGAGTGCCGGTTGTTCTTTATTACCGTCATGTCGCGTTCGAAGATATGGGCGGCAATCCTGCGGAGCTGAGCGGCGCGCAGCATGTCGCCAATTCCCGCTTTACCGCCGCGCGGGTGCAGGACAGGTTCGGCGTTACAGCAACGGTCATTCCGCCACTGGTGCTTGCGCAAAACTACCGCACCACCAGCACGCGGCAGAACGTCACCTTCATCAATCCCTATCCGGTGAAGGGTCGTGATCTGGCGTTCGACATTGCACAGGCTTGCCCCGACATTCCCTTCGTATTCTGCGAAAGTTGGGATCTCAACCTCGAAATGCGCAGCTGGATCAACAATCGCCTGAAAGACCTGCACAACGTCACGTTGAAAGCTCGGACCAGCGACATGAAATCGATCTACGGCAAAGCCAGGATCCTGCTTGCACCGAGCTTGTGGGAAGAAGCATGGGGGCGGGTGGCGACAGAGGCGCAGTTTTCCGGTATTCCGGTGATCGGCTCCCGGCAAGGCGGGCTTCCCGAAGCGATCGGGCCCGGCGGCGTGACGCTCGATGCTACCGCGCCGCTCGCGGACTGGGTCGCAGCGGTGCGCCGGCTGTGGGAAGATGCAGATTATTACCAGACGCTGTCCGAGGCGGCTCTGTCGCACTCCAGACGGTCAGAAATCGATCCAGAGCACCAGACAGACAGGTTGATGGACGTGCTGGCCAAGGCATGTGCAACCGGTCCGGCCGTGCAAATCTGAGCAATTGTCCTGATCCGGGCCGCTCTCCTCCATCTGGCGCTCTAATGCGAGCCTGAGCGGCTGCAAAATGCCACATGTTTGCCACTGCGCCAGTCAGGAAAGATACGCAAAGGCGCGGCGGTATTGCACACCCCCCTCTGGCCGATCGCTTCTGCAGAACTCCGCTGAAACGCAGCGCCTGTTGTACTCGCGCTGTAACCGATGGTTGGATCAGGCTACGCGTTCGGGCACATCACGGGCTTTGCAGCAGCACCGGCGATGATCTGCGTTTGCGCAGTTTGGGGCGTCATGAACTGTTCCGCGCTGCTGTGCCGGTATGTGTGCGCCTTGAAGCGGCTCTGCCAGAAAGCCGCTCCGCGTCGGACCGGGATATCGGCAGTGGCCATTGACAGCTCGCCATGAATGATATCGTGAACGGCTGCCCAGGCTTCTGTTTGAGATTGGTTCTGTTCTGTCCGGGTCGTCACCAGGGTGCGGATCGGACAGGACATCGGGTAAAGCTGCCGCGCGTCGGACATAAGTTGCGCATGTGGCTGCCAATCCCGGTCATCTGTACCAGCGTCGCCGCACAACGCCCCATCCACGTCGACGCAGCTTGTGAAGCATCAAATTCCGCTGAGACATCTGCGGCCAAGGCACCTTTACGAAGACAAGATCAGCTTCTGGAGGGTCTTGCTAAGGGTCCATAACGGCAGCAAACAGAGTCAGCTCGTCAAGACCTTACTGCGCGACGCGGTCACGGGCAGCGCATTGCATCCCACCGTTGATGCTTTCATCATTCATAAGCCCGTTGCACCGGTGTCGGACGATTGGCCGCATGCCTGCAACCTTGGTCCTGCCCAACGCATAATACGCTTTTCCGTCCAGCTGTCCGGATCGGCAATTCGCGTGTTCGTCAGCAGCGCCAGCAGTCGTACGGGCACCATGCCGCTTCGCCGGACCCGACCGTGATGTCGACATCGCGAGACAGCCGATGAAGATTGTGAAGGATTGCGTCTTTCTTATGTCGAACAGATTGCGGTAAGGCATTGCAGCGTTGTTTCCAAACGGTGCGGCGCTGTGATCTGTGACATCGGTGGTTCCTGCTGCACACACCGGGCGATGAAGCGCCTGCCTTTGCTTCAACGTCTGTAGACTCAGCCAAGTACAACCCGCCTGCCTGCCACAGTCGTCCACGCGCAGACTACCTCAGTAAACCCGGCCGGTGAAACAAGCCAGGCCGGTAGATCAGGCCGGCTGACTACACCGGTCCACTAGGCCGCGCGCGTATTCAGCCGGTCTTCATCAGACAGCAACAGGTGCAGATATCGAGCCATGGTTTCGGCGTTCGCCCGCATGAAATCGAACCCGCTCACGGTGGCGCAATGGTCGAACTGCTCCTTTCCCTGCGTTATTGACCCCACATACGCCATCGCCCAATTGCCGAAAGACCGTTGGTCGATCGGATCAATTGACAGGAGCTGGATGTCATCATGTCGCTCGTCCATCTGTATACGGTTGAACACGCTTTCCAGCGCATCTTTCGACCCTTCCAGAACCTGAGCAAAAAGATCTTCTGTGAACATCAGGGCCCCCGTAATGCCTGCCCGTTCGTTGTTGCGGCGGGATGCTTCCATGATATGGTCCACTGCCGCTCGCATCTCGTCAGCCGGCGCGGCCATGGCGTTGCGGCTGTAATATACGAGCCGAAACAGGTCCCTCTCCACCAGATCAGTGGCATCGTCCGTTCGCTCCGGCGAGAGCGTTGGCGTATGTGACGGGGCGGACTGCGTAATGCCGATCGTGTCGAGCAGCGCGGCCACTTCGGCTGCCGGAACGGGGCGGCTTATCAAGAAACCTTGCGCAGAGCCGCAGCCCAGATCGGTTACGCTGCCCAATTGCTCCTCTGTTTCAACCCCTTCCGCAACTGTGGTCATGCCAAGGTGCCGGCCAATTGCAGTGATCGCGCTGATTATGGCGTTGTTGCGAACAGGATCGCCAGCGCGCACGAAGCTTTGATCGATCTTTATGGAATCAAAGGGAAAACTCTGCAGATAGCTAAGCGAGGAATAGCCTGTACCAAAATCGTCCATGGACACCCGCACACCCAGATCACGCAGCGCATGCAAGGTAGCGGCGCATTGCTCTGCGTCCGACATCAGCGTGCTTTCGGTGATTTCCACCTCAAACCGTTCTGGTGGAAGCCCAGCGGCTGCCAGCGCATTGGCAACGCAGCTGACGAGCTTGCCACTTGTCAGTTGCTTGGCCGACACGTTGACCGCGACACACACCGGCCGCGACCATGAGGCGGCGTGGTCGCAGGCCTGGCGGATTACCCACTCACCGATCGGCACGATCAGCCCCGTTTCCTCGGCAAGCGGGATGAATGTAGCAGGGGGAATGACTCCGCGTTCCGGGTGGTTCCAGCGAAGCAGCGCTTCTGCGGCGATGGCAGTGCGCGACCCGAGTTCGATCTGCGGCTGATAGTGAAGCTCGAACTGGCGAAAGGCGAGTGCGCGCCGCAAGTCGCGTTCAAGCGCACGACGATCCTGCACCTCCTGATCCATTTGTTGTTCAAAGAAGCAGAACCGCCCACGCCCCGTCCGCTTGGCGCGATAGAGCGCAATATCGGCCTGCTTCATCAAGGTCGCGCTGCAATCGGCCGTTTCAGTAAGGGCAACACCGGCGCTTGCACCGATGTCGATCATGTGCCCGTCGACAAGGTAGGGTCGGCCGATCAGTTCGACGATCCGCTTCGCCAACTTTTCCGCAGCCTGTGGCTGCGCGGTGTCTTCCTGCAGCACGGCGAACTCATCGCCGCTTAATCGCGCTACCCGATCGTTTCTGCCAATCACGGTGGAAAGCCGTTCGGCAACCTTGCACAGGAGTTCATCACCCGCCGGATGCCCCAGCGTGTCATTGACCTGCTTGAAACGGTCCAGATCAATGAGAATCAGAGCGGCCATGCGCGCAGGGTCGAACATGCGGCTCATTTCGGGAATGATGGCGCTTCTGTTGGGCAACCCTGTCAGGGAATCGGTCACCAGCGCTGCCCGGGCGTCAGCCTGACCGTCGAGCCATTGCGTCACATCATGCAGGTGGCATAATGTTCCGCGTCCTTCAGCCGGTCCGACCCCAAGGCTGTATTGCCGATCGTGCAAAGTTATGGTGCGGCAGCTTGCGGAAAATGCATGCACCGGCGCGCCAAACAGTGCTTCAAAAGACACGCTGTCTTGGTTCGTCAGACCCAGAGCGTCGCGAAATGCGGCATTTGCCGCTGTCACCAACCCGGCCTCATCGATGATCGCAACAGCGCATGGCATGGCGTGAAGCAGCCAATCGTCGCCCTTGTCTGTGTTCCTGCTCTGCATGGTGCTGCCTGTTCCCACAAACAACAGAGGGCTAATGGTGATTAGTGAACAAGCATTTAACACAGCGACATGGGGGCAGAGACAAGAAGTGCGGTGTCGATTGGCGCAGATTGCCTGCCGCCTGCGCTCGAATGGTGTGCGGATACATTGACGGCGACCGCGTTTCAGCCTTTAAGGCTGCGGCAGGTAGCCCACGACGCCAGAAGCTCCCAGGGATCACCGTATTTCGCCGCCTTACCAGCGTATGGAGAACGCCATTGGCCCGTCACAGCCACAATCCGCAGGAACACAGCGTCCGCATGCTCAAGGTAGCCGAGCGGATTCGACATGTCCTGTCGGAACTGCTGACCCGGCAGGAAGTGCATGACGAAATCCTCACGGCGCATAGCGTCAGCGTGACACAGGTGCGGCTCACGCCTGACCTGCGCAATGCCAAGGTGTATGTCAAACCGCTGCTGGGCGCAGAAGAAGATGCGGTGGTGAAGGCGCTGCAGCGCAATACGGCGTTTCTGCAAAGCGAAGTGGCCAAGCGCCTCGGTTTGAAGTTCGCGCCCAAGCTGCAGTTCCGTGGAGACGAGACTTTCGACGAGGCCGATCGCATTGACCGGCTGCTGGATAATCCGCGCGTAAAGCGGGATCTTGGCGAAGATTGACGCATTCAAGGGTGTAATAGGGGCACCCACCCTGCTTGATCCACCAGCAGGATGCGGTGGGACACTTTAATCCTGCACACCGTTCTATCCTGCGACTTGCGGCACCGGGAACTCCGGTGCCGCTCGTCAGCCTGCTATTGTCGGGTCAATCCTCGTCGTTCTTGAGGAACGCAGGCATGTGCTCGGGATCGCCGCCCGCAGGACGGTCGTTCCGGTCCTGGCGCGGGCCACGGTCGCGGTTGCCGCCGCGCCCGCCACCGCCAGAACGATCGCCGTCGCGCCGTGGGCGGCGATCGCCACCCCTGTCGCCCCGGTCGTTGCGGTCACCACGCGGTTCGCGTGGTTCGCGTGGTTCGCGTGGCGGACGGGTGTCCTCCAGCTCCTCGCCGGTTTCCTGATCGACCACCCGCATGGACAGGCGCACCTTGCCGCGCGGATCGATTTCCAGCACCTTGACCTTGACCTCCTGCCCTTCGGACACGACGTCGGTCGGCTTTTCGACCCGTTCGTTCTTCATCTCGGACACATGGACCAATCCATCCTTGCCGCCCATGAAGTTCACGAACGCACCGAAATCGACGATGTTCACGACCTTGCCATTGTAGATCTTGCCGACTTCGGCTTCCTCGACAATGCCGGAGATCCATTTGCGCGCGGCTTCGATCTGGCTGATGTCGGAAGAGCTGATCTTGATCAGACCTTCATCATCGATGTCGACCTTCGCACCGGTTTCGGCAACGATTTCGCGGATCACCTTGCCGCCGGTGCCGATGATGTCGCGGATCTTCGCCTTGTCGATCTGCATCGTCTCGATCCGGGGCGCATAATCGGACAGTTCCGTGCGCGCCGAACCCAGCGCCTTGGTCATTTCGCCAAGGATGTGCGCGCGGCCTTCCTTCGCCTGCGACAGCGCCTGGCTCATGATCTCGCGCGTGATGCCCGCGACCTTGATGTCCATCTGGAGCGAAGTAATGCCCTTCTCGGTGCCCGCGACCTTGAAATCCATGTCGCCAAGATGATCCTCATCACCGAGAATATCGGACAGCACGGTAAAATCATCGCCTTCAAGGATGAGGCCCATGGCAATTCCCGAAACCGGCCGGGCAATCGGCACGCCTGCGTCCATCATCGACAGGCAACCGCCGCACACCGTCGCCATCGATGACGACCCGTTGGATTCGGTTATGTCGGACAGCACGCGAATGGTGTAGGGGAACTCCTCCTTCGTCGGCAGCACGGCCCGCAACGCGCGCCAGGCAAGCTTGCCATGACCGATGTCGCGGCGGCTCGGCGCGCCGAAGCGGCCCACCTCGCCCACCGAATAGGGCGGGAAATTATAGTGCAGCATGAAGTTGGAATAGGTCAGCCCTTCCAACCCGTCGATCATCTGCTCCGATTCCTTGGTGCCCAACGTGGTGGTGCAGATCGCCTGCGTCTCGCCGCGCGTGAACAGCGATGAACCATGCGTACGGGGCAGCAGGCCGACGATCGCCTCGATCGGGCGAACCTGCGTGGTGGTGCGTCCGTCGATGCGCTTGCCGTCCTTCAGGATCGCCTTGCGGACGATGTCGCTTTCCAGGCTCTTCACCAGCTTGAGGCGGCCCATGTATTCGGCCGGATCGGCGGCATTAAGCGACGCGTAATGATCGCGCGCCTTCGTCCGGGCGGCATTGACCGCATCCTGACGCTGCTGCTTGTCGGTGAGGCGATAGGCCGCGGCCAGATCGTCCCCGATGATGCCGCGCAATTCGTCGAGCGTCGCGCTCTTGTCCTCGACCGGGGAAAGCTCCCACGGGTCCTTGGCGGCCTGTTCGGCAAGATCGATGATGAGATTGACCACTTTGCCGATTTCGTCATGCGCGAACATGACGGCACCCAGCATGATGTCCTCATCGAGCTCCTTGGCTTCGGATTCGACCATCATCACGGCATTGCCGGTGGCAGCCACGATCAGATCGAGGTCGCCGTCAGCAGCGGCCTGCTGCGCCGGGTTCAGCGTGTAATCGCCATCCACATAGCCGACGCGGCAGGCGCCGATCGGACCCATGAACGGCACGCCCGAAATCGTCAGCGCGGCCGACGCAGCGATCATCGCCACGATATCGGGCTCGGTTTCGCCGTCATAGCTCAGCACCTGGGCGATGACGTTGATCTCGTTATAGAAGCCTGATGGGAACAGCGGGCGGATGGGACGGTCGATGAGCCGGCTGGTCAGCGTTTCCTTCTCGGTCGCGCCACGTTCACGCTTGAAAAAGCCGCCGGGAATGCGTCCCGCGGCCGAGAATTTTTCCTGGTAATGCACGGTGAGGGGGAAGAAATCCTGCCCTTCCTTCACCGTGCGCGCGGCGGTCACCGCGCACAGGACAACGGTTTCGCCATAAGTCGCCAGAACGGCGCCATCGGCCTGGCGCGCAATGCGCCCGGTTTCCAGGGTGAGGGTCTTTCCGCCCCACTCCATCGATACGGTTTTCGTGTTGAACATAGATTTTCCTCTGTCCCGCCGGCCAGATTGCTCAAGGCGGGGTTTGCTTGCCGGGATAAAGCGGCCCGGTCCGTTGCGGGATCGCGATCGACCCCATCAGGCAGTCCGGCACCGAATTGCGCCAGCCTGCCGATAAAGCAAAAAGCGGCCCCGCAGGACCGCTTTTCAAATCATTTGCGCAGGCCGAGCTTCTTGATCAGCTCATTATAACGCTCGACATCTATCTTCTTGAGATAGGCAAGCAGGCTGCGCCGCTTGTTGACCATCACCAGCAGACCACGCCGCGAGTGATTGTCCTTGTGATTGGCGTCAAAATGGCTGGTCAGATTGCGGATGCGCTGGGTCAGGATGGCAACCTGCACTTCGGGACTGCCGGTGTCATTTTCACCGCGCGCGTTGTCCTGGATGATCTGCTGCTTCTGTTCGGCCGAAATCGACATTTATTTACTCCGCGACATCATGGTTGGATAGGTTGAAGCCCCTGAGGACTCTTGCCTCGCCATTTTCGACCTGCATGAGAGCGACGGGGATATCGCCCGCCTGCGCCCAATAGGTGCCGTCTTCCCTGGCAAGACCGGACAATGTGCGGCCCTGTCGGACCGCTCCTGCCTCATCCGGAGTGAGGGACAGGGCCGGGATGTCGTCCAGCCCCGCCCGCATCGGCAGGAGAATTTCTTCGATCGGCGCGCCATTGCCCAGATCGTTCAGCCTGTCCAGCGAAATCGCCTGCGCTTCGCTGAACGGCCCCGCCTTCAGCCGGCGCAGGAACACGACATGGCCGCACGTTCCCAGCGCATGGGCGATGTCTCGCGCCAGTGACCGGATGTAGGTGCCTTTTGACACGCATGCGACCAGCGTCACCTGCTCAGCCAGTTCGAGCGGCGCTGCCGGATCATATGGATCGGGCCGGCCCCGCGTGGTAGCAAAGGCGGACAGCGGTGCTTCTTCATTACGCGCATTTGCCAGCGCAAGGGAGTGGATGGTCACGCAGCGTGCCGCCATCTCTACTGCCTCGCCCGACCGTGCGCGCCGGTATGCGCGCTGTCCGTCGATCTTCAGTGCCGAGAAGGCCGGTGGCACCTGCTCGATCTCGCCGACAAAGCTGGGAAGGATTGCAGCAATGGCGGCAAATGGCGGCCGACGTTGTGACCGGGTAACGACCTCCCCTTCCGCGTCGAGCGTGTCGGTTTCAGTGCCAAAAGCGATGGTGAAGGCGTATTCCTTGGTGGCATCAAGCAGCCGTCCGGCCAGCTTGGTCGCCTCGCCCACCGCGATTGGCAGCACGCCTGTCGCCAGCGGGTCGAGTGTGCCGCCATGCCCGACCTTGACTTTGCCATGGCCGGCCGCGCGCAGATTGCGCTTTGCCGCGGCGACTGCCTGGGTGGACCCCATTCCCAGCGGCTTGTCGAGGACGATCCAGCCGTTCGGCATCATCCGCCCTCCGGACAATTGGCCATCCAATCAGACAACCGCCAATCAGGCACCAGAGAGCGCGATGGCAACCGCCATGTATCTTTCGCGCAACCACTCGACAGGCGGCACGATGACGTTCTCGACAATACCCAGCCCCGGCAGGAAATACGGGACGCCCAGCAGCAGCACGAACACCAGCGCGAAGCCCAGCGGCCTGAGCCTTTCGTAGGCGGGCACGAGACGGCGCGGCAGCACCCCTTCCAGAATATGCGACCCATCGAATGGCGGAATCGGCAGCAGGTTGAACAATGCCAGGAAAATGTTGATGAGGATGAAATAGTTGAGGCTGGTCGCCAGGAAGACGGTAACCGCGCCCGGTTCGGCAGAGCCGGTGGCAAGCGCCAGCAGCCCAAGCCCGATCGCGCCGACAAGCGCGAGCACCAGATTGGTGCCCGGCCCCGCGAACGCCACGGCCATCATGCCAAAGCGCGGATTGCGCAGCCGGTCCTTGCGCACCGGCACCGGTTTTGCCCAGCCGAACACCGGCATGCTGAGCAGCGCCAGTGCACCGGGCACAAGGATCGTGCCGACCGGATCAACATGGCGAACAGGGTTGAGCGTCAGCCGCCCGGCCCGGTGCGCCGTTTCATCACCCAGCATCCGCGCGACATAGCCATGCGCGACCTCGTGGAACACGATGGCGAGAACCAGCGGCACGATGATCGCCGCGGCAAGGAACAGCGTTTCACTCATGGTGCTGCCACAAATGCGCGCCTTGTCGCGACGCGGGCGCTGTTCCGGCCAACCGGGTCAACGCACGCGCGGCCCGCCAAACGGCAGCGGTGGTGGCGGCCGGCGTGAACCACGCGGCAATTGCGCCTGATAGGCGCGGCCGCAATGTTCCACACAGTAAGGAAAGCCGGGGTTCACAGCCTCTCCGCAGAAATGGAAATCCGGCTCGCCCGGGTGTCCCATGGGCCAGCGGCAGATCCGGTCGGTAAGATCAAGCAGGCTGGTCTTGTCGGCGATTTGCGTGCTTGGCTTTGCCGGCACAAGCCGGCGCGGAGGCGCAGGCGGTATCGGTGGCTGCTGATCACCGGGTCCCTGCCTCAGAAATCCGCCCGGCCCAACCGACACGATCCGGGTAGCGCCGGTGGCAGGCACCGGCTGCGCACCCCGCACGGGCGGCGTGGACCCCGCTGCCTGAGACGGCGTAGCGTCAGCAGCCGTGCTCGCGTCTTGTGGCGAAACGGCAGCAGGCGCCGGTTTAGCGGGCGTTACCGCAGCATTCCGGGGAGGAGCGGGCACAGCAACCTCACTGGCGGGCGATGGCGGGTTTACCCTGGCAGGCGCTTCAGGCGCTTTGGTCCGCGCAGGCTTGCCGGCCTGACTGCCAACATCAACCCTGGCCGCGTCAGCATCGACAGCCGTGATCTTCGCTGCCTCATTTGCAGCGCCTGCTTTTGCAGCAGCAGCCTTCACCGGAGAGGGACGGGCCTTCAGCCCGAGGCGATGCGCTTTGCCAATCACCGCATTGCGGCTGACCCCGCCAAGTTCCTCGGCAATCTGGCTGGCGGTGGAGCCGCCTTCCCACATCTTCGTCAACGTCGCGATGCGTTCATCCGTCCAGCTCATGGATACTCCGTCGTGTTTTAATGTTCGTGCCTGTGTTCGCACAATATATAGGAACGCCATCGGCGTGCGGCCAATCGCTTGTCAAGCAGTCAACATGCCGGTAGCCGGATGCCCGACATGACAAGATCGGATCCCCCTCACGACAAACCGCATGATCGCGCCGTCCCGCTGCAGGCGCCCGGCGTGCCGATAATCGGCAGAGTGAACTGGCTTGGCCTGTGGACTCTTTATATGAAAGAGGTGCGCCGGTTCTTCAAGGTGCAGACGCAGACTATCTGGGCCCCGGCAGTCACGACCTTGCTGTTCCTCATCATATTTTCGGTGGCACTGGGCCGGTCGAGCCGCGAAGTGCTCGGTGTGCCGTTCGCCAGTTTCGTGGCGCCCGGCCTCATTGTCATGGGAATGATGCAGAACGCATTTGCCAATGCCGGCTTTTCGCTGCTTGGCGGCAAGATCCAGGGCACGATTATTGACTACCTCATGCCGCCGCTATCATCTCTGGAGCTGATGGCAGGCATCGTCGGCGCGTCTGCAACCAGAGGCATCCTTGTCGGCCTTGCCGTGGCAGCAGCAATGGCCCTGTATCCGGGCGTGCAGCTCGACACACCGCACCCATGGGCGATCGTCTGGTTCGGATTGATGGGAGTGATCATGCTGTCATTGCTCGGCACCCTGACATCGATCTGGGCAGAAAAGTTTGATCACAATGCGGCAATTACCAATTTCGTAGTCGCGCCGTTGTCCCTGTTGTCAGGCACGTTCTATGTCATAGACAATCTGGCGCCGTTTTTTCAGGCGATCAGCCGGCTAAACCCGTTTTTCTACGTGATTTCGGGCTTTCGCTTCGGCTTTCTTGGCCGCAGTGACATCGGCGACACCAATATGGCCGTGCTGCATGGTGCTCTGGGATTGGGCGTGCTCAACCTGGTTTTGGGCATGGCAACCTATCTGATCCTGCGTTCCGGATGGAAGCTCAGGAGCTGACGCCTGCGCAATTGCTGCGCGCAAATCCGATGATCAGTGCCGCATGCTTTCGTGAAGCGGGTAGCGACCTTTGGCGAACTCGCCAAAGATCATGTCGAGCGAGGGATGGTCGACCGGCCCGCCTTCACCATCTTCTTCCAGATTCTGCTGGCTGACATAAGCGACATAGCTTGCCTCGTCATTTTCCGCAAACAGATGGTAATAAGGTTGCTCCCGGGCGGGACGCAGATCCTGCGGGATTGATTCGTACCATTCCTCGCTGTTGGCAAAGACCGGATCGACATCGAAGACGACGCCGCGAAAATCATGCATGCGGTGGCGAACGATATCGCCGATTGCGAACCTGGCGCTGGCAACAGAAGGCGCGGTCACAGCCCGCCCTGCCTGGGGGGAGAAATATGTCGCTCGGGCGGTTCTGGCCTTGCGCGCCTCTCCGTCGTCGGGAATGAAAGGGGTGCTCATGCTGCCAAAGATAGGACAGCGACCCCGCAAGGACAAGCAGCGATCGCCGCTGCGGGTTTGCCAGACAATTCAGCCACCTTGTTTTGCAACCTTATTTGACTTGGCAACGGCAGTGCAATCGGTTACCCGCGCCTCGTCGCTCGAGGGACTGTGCGTAACACGCACCTCACCACGCACGAACGGCTGTAGCGGAGAGGTGGCAGAGAGGTCGAATGCGCCGCACTCGAAATGCGGTTTACGGGCAACCGTAACGTGGGTTCGAATCCCACCCTCTCCGCCAATTGCCTGTTTCCCCTCACCTCTCGCCATTCCATTGACCCTCTGAAAGCTCGCAAATCCAGCGCTTTCATGTGTCCCGCTGTGTCTTGCTGTTTCCCACCAGCCGCGATATGCTGTGGGAGAAGATGTGGGAGGAGCAGCAATGGGCCGATTAACGGCAACGGCAGTGAAAGCGGCAAGCGCACCGGGGCGCTATGGCGATGGTGATGGCCTGTTCCTGCTGATTGGCAAGCGCGGCGGCAAAAGCTGGATGGTGCGCGTGCAGAAGGACGGCAGGCGTCGGGACATCGGCTTGGGCAGTGCGGCCAAGGTGCCTCTCAAGCTTGCTCGTGAAAGAGCCGCAACAACCCGCTCGCAGGTGGAAGCGGGCATTGATCCGGTGGCCGAACGCAAGAAGGCGGCTGGCATTCCGACCTTCCGCGAAGCGGCTGCGCTCGTTCACGCCGAACACAAGAGCGGCTGGAAGAACCCCAAGCATCGGGCGCAATGGCTATCGACGCTGCAAAGTTACGCTTTTCCTGCCTTTGGCGACGTGGCGGTGAGCGACGTTGAAGCGCCAGCCGTGCGCGATGCGCTTGCCGCGATCTGGCTGACCAAACCTGAAACTGCCCGACGCCTTCGCCAGCGCATTCGTACGGTAATGGATTGGGCGGTGGCGAAGGGCTATTGCGACGGACCGCTGGCGATGGCGGTGATAGACAAGGCATTGCCCAGGCAGCGCGCCAAGGTGAAACACCATGCAGCACTGCCCTACGCCGACCTGCCGAACTTTATGCAGGGTTTAGCTAAACGGGAAACGGCGGGCCGGCTGGCTCTGGAACTGGCAATCCTGACTGCCGCGCGTTCAGGCGAGGTGCGGCTGGCAACATGGGCCGAGTTCGACCTTGACGCCAGGCTCTGGACCATCCCTGCCGAACGCATGAAAGCCGAGGCTATAGCAGCGAAATGGCCAGCGAACCTGCAACGGCCAAGCCCCAGGCGTCAGGCGTCAGGCGTCAGGCGAGTTATCCGCAACGATCTTTGCCACCGGGGTCAACAATAACAATACCGCCAGGTTCAGCATCATCAGAACAACGGCAATTTCAACGATGCCGAAAGCGACCGCAACTCCGATTGCGCCAACATTCCAGACACTTGCAGCGGTAACAAGGCCTTTAACAGAGCCGTTGTTCTTGATGATGGCGCCGCCGCCGATGAAACCTATCCCGCCCATCAATCCTTGCAGCAGGCGCGTGAGGCTGCCGGCATCAGCGTCAGGCAGCTTTATCGCCAGCAAGGCAAAGCCGCAGCTGGCCATTGCAACCACCGGCAGAGTGCGAAATCCGACGCTGGAACGGCCACTGCCTCGTTCCCAGCCGAGTGGCAAAGCCAATGCGAATGCAAGAGCAAGCTGCCAGAAATAGCCGATCAGCACATCCACTTCAAAATGCACTGCCGCCCCCTAAGCTCTTGTGAATGAGATTTTTTGATCCTTTGAGGTTGGCATCAGTCGCTCTCAAACCGGTAAAATTCCTTGGGCGTCAAATTCTCGATCATCTTGTGTCCCCTGCCTCGATAAACTCCATTGAAGCTGCATGGATGTTCCAACCACTTTCAAGCCCTGCCAATCTGTCGGAGGTTGAGCCGCCAGATTGGCCGATTTGCACGGGTCAGCATGCAAGATGGACAGATGCTGATCATTGCGCTCCTAAGGTAGCGCCATAAAGAGCTATTTCTACTCTCTCTTCATCCTTGGCACGGTATTCCAGCATCTCGAGCCCGAGCGCATTGAACGGGCGCTGATCGGTGCTGCGCAAGCACCTGTCGATTATGGCTCGCAGGACCTGTGATAATGTGGGGCGCGAGCATCGCCGGCGCTGGTCTGGTGCGGACGGCGGGACTTGAACCCGCACTTCCATCCGGAAAACAGATTTTCATACCACTTCGGTTTTCACCGCCGCCATCAGGCGTTCGTGGTCTGGACTATCCCTTCACCCTAGCCATGGATAATGACCGTAGGTGCTGCCCGTCTAGTCTCTACACCTTCACGCCAAGATGATGGCGAGCTTGGCTCGGGATTGGCACGGCACGCGATGGCCACAGCTTTCCCCGAATTTGAGCAGTTCTACTCTCCGGATTTCTCCAAAGGCACTCCGGTTTTTCAAAGTCTGTTGCGTCTACCGATTTCGCCACGTCCGCACTTGCTGTATTGCAAGCGCCTCGTGCCACAAAGATCGCTTCTGTGCCACAGATTATCCGCAACACCGGAAAAACACTAAATGGATCACCAGTGAGGCAATAAAGCCGCGGCTATGTTTCGCGGATCAGGCGCGGCTGCCTGCTTGTGCCATACGCTGTGGCGGCAGATCCCAGGACCCTTCTTCGGCCGCTTTGCGCGACGCCGCACTTTTTGCTTCGTTCAGACCTTCGCGCAGCTCCTTGCCGGCCTTGAAGAAGGGCACCCTTTTTGCCGGAACGTCAACGGTTTCGCCCGTACGCGGGTTGCGTCCGGCGCGCGGCGCGCGTTCCCGAGTGGAAAATGCACCGAACCCGCGCAATTCAACCCGACCACCGTCGGCGAGGCGCTCAGCAATTGTATCAAAGAAGAGCTCGACCACTGCTTCCACCTCTTCGGGGCGAAGATCCTGGTTCTGCTCTGCCATTGCTTGAACGAGTTCTGATCTGATCACAGCAAATCCTCGGTGCTCCAGCTTTACAAAGCTGTGTCGCGCATGGGAAAATCCAATTGTTTCTCTTCTCATTTTTTTCGGCATCGCGCAACCAAACATTACAAATGATAGGTAATGACAGCCGTCATCCGGTTACGATAGCAACAAAGGCGCTTCACATGCGGCCGTTTTCATTTAATGTCTCGCGCCAGAACATGATGTGCGGGAGAGTGATGGCAGATGGCGACGCGATATGCGCAGGATGGTGATGCGGCCGGGACTTTCCTTGGACATCCCAAGGGGCTCTTCGTATTGTTCTTCGCCGAGATGTGGGAGCGGTTCTCCTACTATGGCATGCGTGCGCTGCTTATTTTCTACCTGACGCAGCACTGGCTGTTTTCCGATGGCGAAAGCGGGGTCATCTATGGCGCTTACACCGCGCTTGTTTATATCACGCCGGTGCTGGGCGGTTATCTTGCCGACCGGTACATCGGTCAGCGCAAGGCCACGGCGTTTGGCGCGCTGCTGCTGACGTTCGGCCATTTTCTCATGGCGTTCGAAGGGGATGGCGGACAAGGCAGCGCTGCTTTGAACATCTTCTGGCTGGCGCTCAGCTTCATCATCATGGGCACCGGTTTTCTCAAGGCGAACATTTCGGTGATGGTCGGGCAATTGTATCCACTCACCGACGTGCGGCGCGATGGCGCGTACACGATTTTCTACGTCGGCATCAACCTTGGCGCAGCGCTCGGCTCGCTTATCTGTGGCTACCTTGGGCAGACCTATGGCTGGTCGTACGGCTTTGGCGCAGCAGGCGTTGGCATGCTGGCTGGCCTGATCGTGTTCACCGTTTTCCGGCCGTTGCTGCTTGGTCGTGGCGAACCACCGATCGTGCTGACAAAGGTCCGGGAGTTTACCATCTACGGCCTGTCGGTTGCATCTGTCGGAGTGATCTGGGCCTTGATCCAGTTCCAGTCGGTGGTTGGCGGCCTGCTGATCGTAGCAGGGGTGGTGCTGGTGGGATATGTGCTGTTCACTGCCATCACCAAACTCGCTCCGCACGACCGGGATCGCATTTTTGCCGCATTGTTCCTGATGATGGGTTCGATCCTGTTCTGGGCATTGTTCGAACAGGCCGGATCCTCTCTCAACCTGTTTACCGATCGCCATGTGGACAGAGGCGGGGTGCCCGCTTCAATGTTCCAGTCCGTCAATGCCATCTACATCGTTCTGCTTGGTCCATTGTTTGCTGGCTTGTGGACTGTGCTTGGGCGCCGCGGCTGGGAACCTTCAGCCCCGGCCAAGTTCGGATTGGCATTGCTGCAGCTTGGCGCAGGTTTCCTCGTGCTGGTTGCAGGAACGGCAGCGGCCGGTCCTTCGCTCGTGCCTGTGCTGTTCATCTTCCTTATCTACCTGCTGCACACGACAGGCGAGCTTTGCCTTTCCCCGGTGGGATTGTCGGCAATGAACCGACTGTCTCCGGTACACATGGCGTCGCTCATCATGGGCACGTGGTTCTTCGCTTCGGCGACCGGCAATTTTGTTGCCGGGCTGATTGCGTCTGCAACCGGCGCAGAATCGGCTGGCGGCGAAGGTGCCGCACGCGAGGTGGTGATGGGCGTCTATACGCAGATCGGCTGGATCTCGGTCGGCGTCGGCGTCGCAGTGCTGATCATCTCGCCCTGGATCAGGAAGCTGATGCATCTTGATACTTTGGGAGACCGGAATGTCGGCGGTGATCTGCTGGGACAGCCCGAGGCTGGAGAACCGCAGGCCGCCGGGCTGCGGCCGGAGACCAGCCACCATGGCTGATCGAGGCGCGCTGCGGGTTGTCAGATAAGTTCGGTATGGGGTGTCTTTCGTCAAATAGGCGCAAATCACTTCGGAGTGATTTTGGCTCCGAACTGATCATTTTTGACGCACTTACCGCTTTATGAACGGTCAAGCTTTAAGACGCGGCAGCGCTACGCAGGAGCCGTGCGGCCAAACTTACCCGCTTTACGAAAATTTGGGAATCGAAGTCGCAGAGGCTGATCTTATAATGGTTTAGTGCTCATGACATCTGATAGACAGTGGCGAGAACAGCGCGGACAAGCAATTGACTGCGCGCGACGTCCTGCGATGAGAGCCAAAGCGAAGCCGGTGGCGAACGCCAGGCAAATGGCTCCCAAAAAAGCGATCCAGCCAAAAAACACTGCCCCTGCCCGCCAGACAGGCGAGAGCGCCCATTCCAAACCAGACAGACCAAAATGCGCCGCCGGACCACGCGCCAACTTTCCAGCCAGCTTTTGTTTGGGCGAGCGCCGAACAGAAACTTCCCGCGAGTATTATGGCTCCGCCTATCTAAAGCGCCCAATCAGGAAACTGGATTATGCCACCTTTTGATCAGACGTCTTTATTTATTCTCAACGGTTGGAATGATCGCCTTGCCCTTGCTCAGGCCCGGGCTTCTTCCACCCCGGCACTGTTGTGCCGCAGCGCCCTCAACACCGTGTCGACGATCTGCGGCGCGTTGAGACCGGCGGTATCGTACTGCTTGTCCGGGCTGTCGTGATCGAGGAATGCATCTGGCAGGCGCATGGTGCGGATCTTCAGCCCATTGTCCAGCAAGCCTTCATCGCTCGCCATGGTCAGCACATGCGCGCCAAGCCCGCCAATCGACGCTTCCTCGATGGTGACAACCACTTCGTGATTGGCAATCATCTGGCGGATCAGGTCCTCGTCCAGCGGCTTGGCAAAGCGCATGTCGGCAATGGTGGTGGACAGACCCTTCGCTTCAAGCTCATCGGCTGCCTTGCGCGCCTCTGCCAGTCGGGTGCCAAGCGACAGGATGGCGACCTTGGAGCCTTCGCGCACAATCCTCCCCTTGCCGATCTCCAGCAATTCGGGCGGGCCGGACAGGTCCAGCCCGATGCCGTTGCCGCGCGGGTAACGAAAAGCGATCGGTCCTGCATCATGCATGGCCGCTGTGTGGATCATGTTGACCAGCTCCACCTCATCCGCCGCCGCCATGACAACGAAATTGGGCAGCGAAGCAAGGTAGGTCACGTCGAAGCTGCCGGCATGGGTAGCACCGTCGGCCCCCACCAGCCCCGCCCGGTCAATGGCAAAGCGCACCGGCAGGTTCTGTATCGCCACATCATGCACGACCTGATCATAGGCACGTTGCAGAAATGTGGAGTAGATCGCGCAGAACGGACGCATGCCTTGCGCGGCAAGGCCGGCGGCAAAGGTGACGGCATGCTGTTCGGCAATCCCCACATCGAAGCTGCGATCCGCAAAACGGGCGGCAAAGCGATCAAGCCCGGTTCCCGACGGCATCGCGGCGGTAATGGCGCAGACGCGGCTGTCACGATCAGCCTCTGCAATCAGCGCATCGGCAAAGATGTTGGTGTAGCTTGGCGGCCCGGCAGCGGATTTCTTCTGCTCTCCGGTCACCACATCGAACTTCTGAACGCCGTGATATTTGTCGGCCGAGCGTTCGGCCGGTTCATATCCCTTGCCCTTTTGCGTCACGACATGAACCAGGCACGGCCCTTCGGCGGCGTCGCGCACGTTTTCGAGCACCGGGATCAGTGCATCCATGTCGTGCCCGTCGATCGGACCGACATAATAGAAGCCGAGCTCTTCAAAAAGAGTGCCGCCCATGGCGAGGCCACGCGCGAACTCATCGGTGCGGCGCGCTGCATTATGCAACGGGCGCGGCAGCTTGCGGGCAAATTTGCGGGCAAGATCGCGCAGGCCGAGAAACTTGCCGCTCGACACCAGCCGCGCCAGATAGGATGACAGCGCACCCACTGGCGGAGCGATCGACATGTCGTTGTCGTTCAGGATGACGACCAGCCGATTGCCGGCATCCTGCGCGTTGTTCATGGCTTCATAAGCCATGCCCGCGCTCATCGCACCATCGCCGATCACCGCAATGGCTTTACCAGGCACGCCCATCATCCGGTTGGCAGTGGCAAAACCCAGCGCCGCCGAAATCGACGTTGAGCTGTGCGCCGCGCCAAACGGATCGTATTCGCTTTCGGACCGCTTGGTAAATCCTGACAAGCCGCCGCCCTGCCGCAGGGTGCGAATGCGGTCTCGCCTGCCGGTCAGGATCTTGTGCGGATAAGCCTGATGTCCGACGTCGAAAATCAGCCGATCGCGCGGCGTATCGAATACGTAATGGATAGCAGCGGTAAGTTCGACCACACCAAGGCCGGAGCCCAGATGCCCGCCGGTCTGCCCCACAGCGGCGATCATCTCGGTGCGCAGCTCGTCGGCAAGCTGGCGCATCTGCGCCGGCTGCAGCTTGCGCAGATCCTGCGGGGTGGTCACTTGGTCGAGCAGCGGCGTAGCCGTTTCGGCAGTCATCATACCATCCTAGCCGGGCACGCCCGCCATGTCGAACATTCTGTAAAGCCGGCGCGTTGTAGCGGCATCGTCCGATGGCGCAATGCCCATCTCAGCAGGCGAGCGGCCCGTGCAAGCTTCACAAGGCCTACGCTTGCAGGCTGATGAACCGGAGCCGTGACGGCTGCTCAGGCGGCGATGAAATCCATAGCCGCTCCGTTCATGCAATACCGCTTGCCGGTCGGCTTGGGACCATCGTTGAACACATGGCCCAGATGCCCGCCACAGCGCGCGCAATGCACTTCCTTGCGCGGATAGCCGAGCTTGAAATCGGTGGCGGTGCCGATCCCGCCTGACAGCGGCCGGAAAAAGCTGGGCCAGCCGGTGCCGCTCTCGAATTTCGTGGCAGAGCTGTACAGCTTGTTGTCGCATCCTGCACAGATGTAAGTGCCGGCGCGCTTTTCATTATTGAGCGGCGAGGAATAGGGGCGCTCCGTTCCTGCCTTGCGCAAGATGCGGAACTCTTCCTTGTCCAAGCGTTTGCGCCAGCTGTCTTCGGAACGGCTGACGGGAAACTCCTTTGCCTGCGCCGCGCTGCCGGTACAGGCGGAAAGAAACGGCGCCACTGAGCAAGCGGAAAGCCAAGCGATGATGCTGCGTCTCGATGCGTTTTCCATGGAGGCTTCATAACACATTATGATGAGACAGACATTAACCAGCGGCGCCGGTCCGCTGCGCTTCCGACCTGTCACGCCGTTGGTACCGGGCCTTCAGGCCAGATCTTTTGTTTTCACTCTATCATGCCTATTTTCCTGAAATGCGGCTGGTGTGGATCAGGATGGATGGGCGGTGAACCGCACTTCGGGCAAGAACACGCCTGCTCCCACGACTGACGCGTTGGCCAAGCTAAAGGCAGACCTGTTTTTTCAAGCCGGGGTCGAAGGCTTTGCCAGTATTGGCATTGCCGACGCCGCAGCCGATGCGCAACGGTCCGCGCATTTTGCCCATTGGCTTGACGAGGGGCACCATGCCACCATGGGCTGGATGGAAGAGCGGCGGGACCAGCGCGCCGACCCGCAAACGCTGTGGCCGGCGGCCCAGCGCGTTATCGCGCTTGGCATGAGCTATGCACCCGGCACTGACCCGCTGAGCCTGGCGGACAGGCAATCCATCGGGCGTGTTTCCGTCTATGCGCAAGGTCGCGACTATCATGATGTGGTGAAAAAGGCGCTGAAGCGGCTGGCGCGTTGGTTGGTCCATGAAGCTGCCGCACGCGGCTTTGCTGACCCTCAGGTCAAGGTCTTCGTCGATACAGCGCCGGTCATGGAAAAACCGCTTGGCGCAGCGGCAGGCATCGGCTGGCAGGGCAAGCACTCCAATCTGGTGAGCCGCACCCACGGCAGCTGGCTGTTCCTCGGTGCGATCTACACCGATGTGCCGCTTGCGCCCGACACGCCGCATGCGGACCGTTGCGGCAGTTGCCGGCGCTGTCTGGATGCGTGCCCCACCAATGCCTTTCCGTCCCCGCGTGTCGTCGATGCGCGGCGGTGCATCTCCTATCTGACGATCGAGCACAAGGGATCGATTCCGGACGAGTTTCGCAAGGCGATCGGCAATCGCATCTACGGTTGCGACGATTGTCTGGCGGTGTGTCCGTGGAACAGTTTTGCAAGCGCGGCGGCCGCCAACCGGGCGTTCCTGCCACGCGCCGAACTTGCCGCCCCCCCGCTCGATGCCTTGCTGGCTCTGGACGACGCAGGCTTTCGGGCGCTGTTCTCCGGCTCGCCTGTCAAGCGTATCGGGCACGCCCGGTTCATCCGCAACTGCCTGATTGCCGCCGGCAACAGCAGGGACCCCGCCTTGCGCTCCTCGATCTTCACGTGGCGGGACGCTGCCGATCCGGTGATCGCCGAAGCCGCGCAATGGGCGCTTGCACAATTGGCTGCCAGCGCCGATCACTAGGATGGGGTCGCTCTGTCGGCCTTGCAACTGGCGTGCATGCCTGATGCTGCAAAACGGGCAATGATGCCAGAAAGGCGAGCGGAATACGGCGTTCAGGAACCTTGCGGCTGGATGAATGTTGTCTTGCCCAACAGGAGGAGCAGTATAATGGTAGATAACCGCGTCAATGAAACAACGGGAGGCACTGCCATCCCGGTTCAGGAAACGGTCGTTCACGACCATCATGTCCAGCATAACACGGTTCAGCGTGACCGTGGCGAATACGGATTGTCCGAAGATCTGCCGGGCTACGTCGGCGATGCATTCCGTTCGCGCGTTTCCTGGGGTGCGATCTTCGCCGGCACCGTTGTTGGCGTTGCCGTGCTGCTGCTCCTTGCGCTTGCCGGCATGGCGCTCGGCCTTTCCTCGATGGATTTCGGTCCGGGCGAAAGCGGCTTTTCTGGCATTCCGACAGGAGCCGGCATCTGGCTGGTCGTTTCACAGCTGATCGCGCTTGCCATTGGCGGGTTTGTCGCTGGTCGCCTCGCCGCCATTCCCAAGTCCACTAGCACTGCCTTTCACGGCGCAGCCGTCTGGGGCCTGGCCACCCTTCTGACTGCTTACATGGCGTCGAGCGCGGTCGGATCGATCGTGAACAGCGCGACATCGCTGATCGGATCGGTTTCTTCCGGTATCGCGCAGGTCGCGCCAGCCGCTGTGCCTGATCAGCAGACGCAGGATCAAATTGCGGCACAGACAGAGCAGGCCGTGAACTCGGTCTTGTCCCAGCGTGAGCAGCAGCAGGTTGCAAATGCGGTCGAGCAAAATGCCCGCGCGGTTGCCACAGGCGATGCAACGATAGCCGAAGCTGCGCGCAATGTGACGAACCGGTTGTTTGGAGCCAATGGCGTAGTCGGTCCTGAAGATCGGCAGCAAGCGATCGACCAACTCGCCCAGAGCACGGGCATGAGCCAAGCCGAAGCGACGCAGATCGTCAACAATGTCGAGGCACAGGCGCAGCAGGTTGCCAACAACGCCCCGGCAGCGGTGGCAAATGCCGCTACCGAAGCAACCGATGCGATTGCGACAGCAGCGTTCTGGGCCTTCATTGCCTCGCTGCTTGGCCTTGCCGCTGCGGTGTTTGGCGCGATTTCCGGACGCACCGAAGAGCGCGAAGTGGTTCGCCGCCTCTAAATCTGAACTTCTACGCAACAGATGATGGCGCTGCCTTGTAAAAAGGCAGCGCCATTTTCTTGCGCCGACCTCTTGATTTACCTGCTTTGGCAGAGGCTTACGCTTGCTCAGTATGCAAGGGCGCTGCACCCATGGCCCTCTGGCAGGTCAGGCCAGCAGCAGCCGAATTGCATATGCTCCTGCCCACGCCTGACAATCGGCCCTGTCGTCGAGCAGGCCATCCAAATCGGCCAAACCGCCCGCGCCGTGGCGGAGCAATTCCATGCCCCCTGTTCGTATCATGGACAGGATCGCCTACATTAAAGGCAAGCGGTTTTGTAACGATGCACAGCGTATCGGGTAAAGATCAAGAGCGTCCGACATGCAGCGTCGGGGACTGCTCAGCCCCTGACTGCGGCCCCATCAGCTTGCGGAGAAGCCGACAATGCTTCGGGGCTGAACGTACTTGCCGCTCCATCCAGGTGAAGAAAGGCAGGTGTAAATCCGGCAATATTCCGCAAGACCTCCGGGTCAAGAATGACAAGCTCGTCCCGGTACTTTTCCACCACACCCTCGGCCCGCAATTCCTTGAGCACGCGGTTGACATGCACCGCAGTCATCCCGAGCAGATCGCCAAGCTGCTTTTGCGTCAAAGGCAGCCTGTACCGATTATCTCGGGCCAGCCCGATCCTTGTCAGGCGTTGCTGCAATTCGCAGAACAGATGCGCGATCCGCTTGCGCGCGGTTCTGCCGCCAAGGCTTGCGATCCGTTCCTCGAGCGCAGCGTTCTCGATGGCGGCAAGTTTGCCAGAAGCGCCCTGTTCATCAAGAAAGTTGCGCAGCATGTCGCGGCTGACCGAGGCGATCTTGCACGCAGTCAGTGTAATGACCACGCGACTGCCCATCGCAACATACAGCCTGTCAAGATCGCAGATGTCGCCTGGCAACAGCAGAACAGTCATCTGCCGCCTGTCATCAGCAAGGATCTTGTAGCGACATGCCCACCCCTCCAACAGGATATGGACGTGTTCTACCGGTTCATGTGCATGCACGAACTCACGGTCGGCATCCAGAAGCTGCACGGACCCGCACAAGGACGCAAGCCGTGCCTGCGCTTGCCCGTCGAGGCCAAGCAGCGGCGCCATGCGCTGAACGAACAGATTGTCGTCTCGCCTTTTCACCGCCGCAACTGTCGCTTCGGAACTGTTCGTGTCACCCTGCATCTTGAGGTAAGTCCGCTTTGCGCCACATGTTCCGCCCGGCGCGCTTCTTTGATGTGCCATCAACATTGCCGTGGCGAAACGCCGCATCTGCGTTGCAAATATATGGCAGGATCAGGCTGATGGCGGCATCGGCGACGCGTCGCTGCAAAGCAAGACAGGTGCCGGAAGCTGCGTTCCTTATGACGGCAGGCAAATGTAGCAACACGCAGACTTCCATGAAGAACAGATCTCCTCTTCACTGCGAGCCCATGCCGCAACAACACCGTCCATGCACATATCGCATGACATAGCTCCCTTATTTATCACTGTATAGGTTTGTTATCGTTCACATTTGTTGTTCGCACGTCATGTGCTGAGGGACAGTTTCCCATCTTGTGCCAAGGCACTGAAGCAACTGCGATCCGGCACGAGGCTGTTTCCTCTGGTCCAGACCGCAGGGACTGCTATTCCCTTGTTGTAGTATTGGACAGAGCGAAAGCTGTCCGGCTTGAGGAGTATGCAGATGAAGCTTCAGAACCGTCGTGCGGTCATCACAGGTGGCGCAAGCGGGATCGGCCGCGCCATTGCCCGCCGCTTTGCCGAGGAAGGCGCACGCGTCGCGGTGCTCGACCTTGATCCTGACGAGGCGGCGGCCAGCCTGACCGGGTTGGAAGCGGACCGTCATCGGGCTTTTGGCTGCAATGTCGCCGACAGCACACAGGTTGATAAAGCGTTTGCTGATGTTGCCGAGGCATTCGGTGGGATCGACCTGCTGGTCAATTGTGCCGGCACCGGACAGGGCCCCGATGACGGCAGCGCCCAGCTTTACGCCAGCATCGCGCAGCGCCAGGAGCAGATCGCGAGGGGAGAAACTCCCACGCATCATCCGGACCAGACGATCCACATGACCGACGAAGGCTGGTTGCATGTGATCGGCATCAATCTGAATGGCGCATTCTGGTGTTCGCGCGCAGCAATCCGGGCGATGGCCGAGAAGGGACACGGCGGCGCGATCGTGAACATCGCCTCCACCTCCGCTGCGTCAGGCGAGGGGCCGATCCATTACGTCACCAGCAAGGCCGCTATCGTTGGATTGACGCGTGGCCTGGCGCGTGAAGTGGCGTCGCGCGGCATTCGCGTCAACGCTATCCATCCCGGCCCTACCAACACGCCCATCATGCAATCCATACCGGATGATGCAGTGCGTCAGTTGGAAGCAGCAGTGCCGCTGGGCCGCATGGCGCAGCCGGAGGAAATCGCGGCTGCCGCAATGTTCCTCGCCAGCGATGAATCGTCCTATGCCACCGGCAGCGTCGTGACTGTGAATGGCGGCTCCTACATGGTGTGACGCATGATGCAGTGGTTCGCACTGCAGGACAGGCAGGTCACGACGCAAGGGATCGCTTGAGATATTTGCCTTGCCGAAGCGGTCCTGTTCCTCGAGGGCCGTGACCTTCCGGGCTTGCACAGCGACTTTCACCGCTATCGCGTCGCGTAAAGCCGTGGCAGCAATCCGGCTGTCGTGTTTGCCAGCAGGAGTGCAGCGCAGATCGGCACTGGACCTCCGGGCTCGCCGGCAGGGTTCATCCCATTGTCGGGGCAAGGAGAGGTGCATGCGCCCCGCCGGCATCGGCAGCAACCGTCCGCTGATGGTGTTAATCTGAGCCGGCGAACTCTTGTCTTGGGTCATCCTCAGCTTTGCGTCCGGAATCGAGCTGCTGCTTGCCAACGGCAGAAACCAGCCTTGCGGATCATGGTCCTGCCCCCGCCCAAGCGACTGGCGGTAATCGTCGGCGGGACGATATCGTTGCTTTGCAAGGCTTCGATCCATGCCGCATGGGGAGCCAGGCTGGCCAGCGCTCACCACATTGTGCCGCGATGGCGCGCCCGACCTGATGGTTGCTTCCGACACTGGTCGTTCTTGAGATCTGGCAAACGCAACAGAGCGCTGACGGTCTGGTTCTGTTGCCCGGCAAAACTGCATGATTTGCGTCGGAAATGTGTGCCCGGCATCCGAACACCGGGATTGTGTTGGATTCGATCGGTATAGCTTGCGCGGATTGCTTCGCCCTTGGCGCCGGCAGGGATGCCGATGGGCGTACCGTAAAGAGATCCGGACCCGCAGTTCCCCGCCCTGTCCGATCAGCTTCGCATCAAGCAGATTACGCGTGCTTCCGGAACAGAATGCGGCATGACAACAGCTCGCTGGTGAAGCACATCTGCATAGTTATTCCAGTGACTTGAGCGCCAATGGTTGATACCAGCCGTGGATGAGCAGCCACACCCCTCAAGACACGCCACCGCAGGTCACGGTGATCAGGCCGCATACCGGCTGGCGGACAATAGATGTGCGCGAACTTGCCAGCCATTGGGATCTGCTGCGTTTTCTCACTCTGCGCAGCGTCAAGATCCGCTATGCGCAAAGCGCGCTGGGCATGGGATGGGCAGTGATCCAGCCCGTGGCGCAGATGGTGGTGTTCACCGTCATCTTCGGCAGCCTGGTGGGCGTGGGGTCGGATGGCAGCGCCTATCCGGTATTCGCCTTTGTTGCGCTGGTGCCGTGGACCTATTTTGCCAGCGCGGTGACGCAATCCACCAACAGCCTGCCCAAGAACGCGGCGATGTTGAGCAAGATCTACCTTCCCCGAATGATCCTGCCGATTTCGGAAGTCTGCGCCCGGCTGGTCGATTTTGCCATCGGTTTCGTCCTCCTGATCGGCATGCTGTTTATCTATGGCGTGCAGCCGACCGCCGGCGTCATTGTCGTGCCGCTGTTAATTTTAATCATGGTCATAGCCGCGCTGGGCATCGGGCTGTGGCTCACCGCCCTCGCAATACAGTTTCGTGACATCAATTACGCCACCGAGTTCTTCGTGCAGCTGCTGATGTATGCAGCGCCGGTGGTCTATCCCGCCAGCCTGGTGCCGGAACGGTTTCAGCTGCTTTACGCGCTCAACCCGATGGTCGGTGTCATCGAGGGTTTTCGTGCCGCATTCCTCGGTTCGCGCGCCATGCCGTGGGACCTTATTGGGGTTGGCGCGGCGGTTGCGGTCTTCCTTCTGGTCAGCGGCGCGTTCTTCTTCCGCCGCCGCGAACCCCTGTTCGCCGATGTCGCCTGAACGAGGTTTGCCATGTCCGATATAGCCATTCGCGTCGCCGGCCTTGGCAAGGCATATCGCATCGGCGTTGCGGCCGAACGCGCCGACACCATGATCGGTGCGCTTGCCTCATTTGCCGCATCGCCGCTGCGCAATTTCAAGCGCCTGCGCCAGCTCGACACCTTTTCCGCAGGCGACCGACAGGATGATCTGTTCTGGGCAGTAAAGGACCTTGATTTCGAGATCCGGCGGGGGGAAACGGTTGGCTTTGTCGGGCGCAACGGCGCAGGCAAATCGACCCTCCTCAAGATGCTGTCCCGCATTACCGAGCCGACCACCGGCGAAATCGCCATCCGGGGCCGCGTTTCCAGCCTGCTTGAAGTGGGCACCGGCTTTCATCCCGAACTGACCGGCCGCGAAAACATCTACATGAACGGCACGATCCTCGGCATGGCCAAGCGGGAGATCGACCGCAAATTCGATGAGATCGCGTCTTTTTCCGGCGTAGAGAAGTTCCTCGATACGCCGGTAAAACGTTATTCGTCGGGCATGAAGGTCCGTCTCGGCTTTTCCGTCGCTGCGCATCTGGAGCCCGAAGTGCTCATCATTGACGAGGTGCTGGCCGTTGGTGATGCCGAATTCCAGCGGCGCTGTCTCGGCAAGATGGAAGAAGTCGCCGGGATGGGCCGCACGGTCCTGTTCGTCAGCCACAATCTGGGCGCAATCCAGAACCTGTGCGATCGCGCCATTTCGCTGCGCGATGGTGAGATGGTCGCCGATGGCACATCGAGCGAGGTGGTCAGCGACTATCTTGCCTCCTTCGTCAGTTTTGCCGGCAAGGGGTTCAGCAACGACAATCCCGACCGCGAGACAAAAGGCGAAATTCGCCTCATCGATGGCCGTGTTCTCGATGCGCAGGGGATCGAAAGCGAGTATTTCGATGCGGGCAGCCCGCTTGTGCTCGAATGCGATTACCACAATCCGGGTCGGGCGCGGCGGTTTGAAATGCGGTTCACCATCCGCGACGGGGATGGGGTTGCAGTCACCTCTGCGCAGACCAGCGTCGCGGGGTTCGAGTTCGATGCCGCCGAACACGGCCGGGTGCGCGTCACACTCGATCGCCTCCCGCTTCCGCCTGGCAGCTATTCCGTCAATGCGACCGTGCTGACGACCGATCACAAGATTTCGGACGCGGTGCCCAATGCGCTGACCTTTACCGTCGATTCGGCGAGCTTCTTTGCAACCGGACGAACGCTGCCAAGGCGGATTGCGCGCGTGCTGTTCGACCAGCATTGGGAAGCGAGCACGCGGCACGGCGGCCATGACGCATGATCGCGATCGAGGAAAGCCCGAGGCAGGCCGCTGCCCATCCATCCGCCGATACGCCGCAGGTCAGCATCCTGATGGCGGTCCACAATGGCGAGGCACACCTCGATGAAGCGATGCACAGCCTCCTGGCGCAGGATTTCACCGACTTCGAATTCGTCATCGTCGACGATGCCAGCGGGCCGGTCGTGCACGCCATGCTGGAGCAGCATGCCGCGCAAGATCCGCGCATCGTTCTTGTTCGCAATGACCGGCAATTGCGGCTTGCAGCCAGCCTCAACATCGGCCTCCAGAGATGCCGGGCGCCCTTGACCGCCCGCGCGGACGCCGATGACATCTACGCGCCCGAGCGATTGTCGCGACAGGTCGCTTTCCTGAACAAGCACCCCGACGTCGGCGTCGTATCCTGCGGGTTCAACCGCATTGCGCAGGACGGCACCTACATCGCCACCATTAACGCGGTGACCGATCCTGACCAGATCGCCTTCGATCGCCTGTTCATCAACCGCATCCTGCATCCCGGTGTCATGTTCCGCACCGCACTGGTGCGGGAGGCAGGCGGCTATGACGAAGCCTTCTGGACGGCGCAGGACACCGAATTGTGGGCGCGCCTCGCGCATGTCACCCGCCTTGCGAACATCCGCGAGGCGCTGGTCGATTACCGCGTCCATGACCAGTCGGTTTCGCGCAGTCGGGGTGAAGAAGGCCAGGCGCTGAGCCTTTCTGTTCCCATCGCGCAGATTGGCCGCTACCTCGGCACGCCGCTGCCACAGGACGAAGCGCGCGCCGCCATTGCTCTTTACCGCAGCGCGCCGCCGCTTGCCGCGCACGAGGTGCTGTTGGCCGAGAAGTGCCTTGCCCGCATCCGCCGGGTCGCGGTGCAGCGTGAAACGCCGACGGTGATGGCACATTTCGAACGCAGGATCAGCGACAGCCTGTTCGGTGCCGCCTCCCGTCTCAAGGGCAGCGATCCGGCCGCCGCGCTGCTGGTAGCCGCCTCCGCTGCTGCCTGGCGCTTCAACCGGCGCTGGGCCGTGAGGGTTGCCCGCCGCCTGCTGGCCCGGCGTTTGCTGGTCAGGACAAACGCAAGGACCGCATGATGGCAATACGGCTCATCTCCTGCGTCGGCGTGCGCAATGACCTTGCCATGCTGCCGCATTTCATCCGCCATTATCTGGCGCTGGGCATCGCACCTGCACACATGCATCTGATCCTGCAGGCGTCCCAACCCTGTCTGGAGCTCGATGCGGCGATTGCCCTGTTGCACGATTTCAGCCTTGCCGAGCCCGAGTTATGGCTGGAGCCATATACCAGCGATGCAATGTGGGAAAAGCGGCGTGCCGTGCAGACACGCTGCGCCGATGGCGCTGACTGGGTCATCAGCGCGGATGTGGACGAACTGCACGATTATCCCGCGCCGCTGCACGAAGTGCTTGGCTGGTGCGACGCGCGTTCGATCAATTGCATCCAGGGGCCGTTTATCGACCGGCTCGCGGCAAATGGCCGGCTCAAACCTGTGGTTGCCAGCCCGGCTGTCGAGGTGCAGTTTCCCATTCAGGCCGAGGTGATCTGCGCCATCAGAGGAGGCGCGCAGGAACCCGGCTTCCGCTATGGCACGGTCAAGGTGATGGCTTTGAAAGGCGACCTGATGCCAAGCCGCGGCGGACACCATCCACGTGGCGACGGGATCGCTCCTCGATTTCTTGCTGGTCAGCCGCTGGCCGAATTCAGCGCCAGCACCCGCCCTGCGTTTCGCTTTGCCTTCCCGTTCAAGGTGCATCATTACAAATGGGTGGCGACGCTGGTTCCCGGAACCCGCGAACGCGTCGGCACCGCTGGCGTCAGCGCGGCGGGCAAGCGGTATGGCGAACTCCTGCTCCAACGCTTTGCCGATGAGGAGCGCATTTCCTTTGACGACGTTGCGATCCGCCGGCCCATGCTGGCCGACCGGATCAGCTGGACGACGCGGGTGCAGGGGCTGCGCAGTCTTGCCAGAGCAGAAAAACTCATCCGGAGGATCAGGCGATGATCAGCACTGAGTGGAAACTTTCGCGGCTCACCACCGGCAGCGCAGAAGGGATCGGCCACGCGCATGCCTATTACGACATCGCGGTGTTCGATCCTGCAAGCCGGCGGGTAATCGGGCACCGCCTGGATTTCGCAGAACGGCACCCCACGGCCGACGACACGATCGAGATCGGCATCGTCGACCTTGATGGCGACCGCTGCTGGCAGCCGCTGGGCAGCAGCCATGCATGGAGCTGGCAGCAAGGTGCGATGAGCCAGTGGCTCCCGAAAGGCAATCGCGTCATCTGGAACGATCGCGATGGCACCCGTTTCATTGCCCGCATGCACGACCTCGACACAGGTGAGGAGCGGCGTTTCTCAAGACCCGTCTACGCCTTGCATCCCGATGGACGATCTGCCCTGTCGCTCAACATGGCGCGCCTGCAGCATCTGCGGCCCGGCTACGGCTATGCCGGCGGATCAGGTGACGGTATCGACCAGCGGCGACCGACCGGCGATGGTATCTGGCGGCTGCATCTTGGCAGTGACGGTGGGCAGGATGCGCAATTGCTGCTGTCGCTTGATCGGGCGGTGCGCTTCATGTTGGCGCAATTGCCAGTCCGGCAGCGGCTGAAACATCTGGTGAAACGATATACCTATTGGTTCAACCATGCCAAATATTCGCCCTGCGGCACGCGTTTTACAGTCAAGCTGCGCTACCGGCAAAGGGACGGCAGCTGGAACGATCGGCAGGGCGCAAGCCTCACCTGTAACAGCGATGGCAGCGATCTGCGCCTCCTGACCGATGCTGCCAGCCACGTGATCTGGCATGACAGCGATCACCTGTATCTCTGGCGGCAGGATGGGGTATATTTCTACCAGGACACCGCCCCTGTCGGCCGCCAAACCAACCGGATTGCGCCTGATCTCATTAAGAAAAATGTGCATATCCGCCACTTCGCGCAGCGGCCAGACGAATACGTTTTCGATACACCGTATCAGGAGGAGATCGACCTCATCCTTTTCGACCTCAAGGCCGGCACACACCACACCATCGCGCATTTTGCCAACCACCGGCCCAAAGGTGGCGCGTTTCGTTGCGACCTGCATCCTGTTCCCAGCCCCGACGGGCAGCGCATTCTTGTCACCTCGCTGCAGGATGGCGCCCGCCAGATGTATCTGCTCGAACGGCAGCTGCCAGCGGGCTGAACGCTGCGCACCTTATGCCAGGGTGCAGCGGCCTGTTCATGGTCGTGGAGCCCCGCATCGAGTTTGCGATAATGGATCATCAGCCGCACAAGCTTGGCCACCGGGCGCGGCACTCCTGCCTGTCCGTCCAGCCACAGGCTCACGGTAGAGCGATCCACGCTCAAAATCGCCGCTAATGCCTGCTGTGTTCCTGTTCCCAATGCCTGCATCGATTGTCGCAGCTCGTCTGGCTGCATCGAGGCAAGCACGGGGTCCTTCACCGCAAGTGTGCTGCGAGCGTCGGAACCAGCAGTGCCGCTTCCCAACTGAACGCATCACGCAGCGCCGCCTGTTGCAAGTGCACAGTGGTGATTTTTACACGCAAAGCCGCTGCCGCTATAGAACCAATAACAGGTAACTGGCTGGCAATAGCGGATGATGCAACATGCTGGCGGCCTGCCCTTTCTTGTGCAATGCAATATAACTGGCGAACAACAGTTAATTCGAGAAAGAAAACGGCCCGCGTCGCGCTGAACAGTCAGTCACCATCGTTACGAAGATCATGCTGAAAGTCGTCGTCATGCAAGATCCGGCAGATGCAGCGATCGCGGTATCAGCGCAGGACGCCCACACCGGCTGTATCGGCGATGGCAAGACTTTCATGCTCGACCTGGCTGACGCATTGCGCATCCGCACTGGTGACCGTGACGATGTTGCTATGTGATCACTGTGCAGAAAGGCGCCGATCCTGCTGGCAATTTCAGGCAGCCTGACCGCTGCTCCTGCGATGCCGCTTCAGGAAGGGGGCAGCGGCGCAGCGCCTGTCGTGGTGGCCACCATTGCCAAGGATGGCCTTTGCCGCCATTACGGCCGCGCTGGTTGTCGGCAGGGTCATGGAGCGGGCCAAGTTCTCCACCATGATGCTGTTCACCGCGATCTGGCTGACGATCGTCTATCCGCTCGCACACATGGTATGGGCGACAGGTGGTCTGATCCATGAATGGGGCGCGCTCGACTTTGCCGGCGGCACAGTGGTGCACATCAACGCCGGCGTATCGGCGCTGGTTGGCGGCATTATCCTTGGCCCGCGGCTTGGATATCTGAAGGAAGCTATGCTGCCCCAGTTGCTGACCATGACGCTGATCGGCACCGGCCTGTCGTGGGTGGGCTGGTTCGGCTTCAACGGCGGCTCGCAGCTTGAAGCGGAAGGGATTGCCTGTCTTGCTGTCCCCAACACTTTTGTCGCTGCTGCATCGGGCGTGCTGTTCTGAATGCTTGCGCAGAAGATCGCCGGACACAAGGGCTCGCTGCTTGGCGGCTGTTCAGGAGCGAGAGCAGGGCTGATCGCGATCACCCGGACGGCGGGCAAATCGGGACCGTCTGGCGCGATTCCCCTTGGAGCGCGGTGGCCTCGCTTGCCTGCTTCTGGTTTGTCACCGGGGCGAAATCCAGGCTTGGCTTTGACGACACCGCCGACGGGTTCGGCATTCACTTGCTTGGCGACATGGTCGGCTCGCTTGGCACTGCATTGCCATGATGCCAGCCCTAGGCGGCGCCGGTAATGCGCAGGATGCAGCAGGCGCGAAGTTCATCTTGCAGTTGCACCGTAGCGATTGCCCGGACCGGGATCGGGTCCGCCATTGCTTTTCTCATGACGAGGCTGGTAACCGGCGGCCGCGTCGATGCACATGTTGAGCGTGAAGGGCTCGACTTTACCTGACACTTCGAGCGGACATATGATTACTGACCGGGATATGACGACAGGCCCGGGCAAAGACCGGGCCTGTGCCGGAGCGGATCGACACAAACCAAACCAAAGGACGCGTGCATGAAATATCCGTTCCTGATGACTGCAGCAATAGCAGGCGTGACCCCGCTCCTGGGCGCAGCGACTGTCCATGCGCAAAGCGCCGGCCCGCCGGTATTCGAAGAAGCCCAGCCAGCCACGGGCAGCATGGGACAGATAAGCCCCGTCGAGATCACCGGCGAGGTCGCCGTCGTGACCGACTACCGGTTTCGCGGCATTTCCTTTTCCGACAAGGACCCTGCGGTTCAGGGCACGATCGATCTTGCACATGCCAGCGGGTTTTATGCAGGGGTCTGGGCATCCACCCTGGAGGACAGTCCAGTTCTGGGGCATACCAAAGTCGACCTTTACGCAGGGTACAGCTTCGATCTTTCCGGTGGCACTGCAATCGACGCGGGGGTGCTTTATTATGTCTATGCCGATGGCGAGGATGACGCTGGTGACAGCGACTATTTCGAACCATATGCGTCCCTTTCCCACACCATCGGCCCGGCCAGGTTCACGCTTGGCGCTGCCTATGCATGGAGCCAGAGCGCAACCGGCGACAATGACAACATCTATGTCTATGGCGACACCGCGCTGGCGCTGATCGGAACCCCGCTGACGCTTGGGACGCACCTGGGCTATTCCAACGGCAGTCTTGCACCGTCTGGCGATTATCTGGACTGGTCTGTAACGGTGAGTGCAGCACGTGGTGCTGCCCGGGTCAGCATCGCTTATGTCGATACTGATCTGCAGGCGACGCCCAATGCGCAATCTGGCGTCGTGCTCGCCATCGGCCTTGCTTTCTGAAAAGCCCGGCAACAGACCTGTTAGCATGATGAAGCGGCGGCGCTGACAGGGTGGCGGGTGGTCCTCGGCGGCTCGGCGCATCGCTTGGCACAAAGCTCCGGCTGCGCTACATGGCGCAGCCTGCTCCCCAACAGAAAAAGAGTTCGACTTGTCCAGTTCCACGCCTGCCGATCCGCTTGCAGCGCTTGCGGATGTCTTCGGGTTCGCAGCGTTCCGCGGCCGCCAGGAAGAAGTCGTGCGGCGTGTGCTGTCCGGACAATCGACGCTGGCGGTCATGCCGACCGGCGCGGGCAAATCGCTGACCTATCAATTGCCGGCACGGATGATGCCGGGCACCTGTGTGGTCGTATCGCCGCTGATCGCGTTGATGCATGATCAGCTTCGCAGCGCGCAGGCAGTGGGGATCCGCGCTGCCACGCTTACCAGTGCGGATGATGATCAGGCCGAAACCGTGCGGCGTCTTCATGCAGGCGAGCTGGACCTCCTTTATGTCGCGCCCGAACGGGCCAGCCGATCGCACTTCCTGCGGCTGCTGACACAAGCGCAATTATGCCTGTTCGCGATTGATGAGGCACATTGCGTGTCCGAGTGGGGGCATGATTTCAGGCCTGATTACCGCCTGCTGCGGCCGATGCTCGATGCATTCCCCCAAGTGCCGCGGCTCGCGCTCACTGCAACGGCGGACGAACACACCCGCAAGGACATAGTTGCGCAATTGGGCATCGCGCAGGATGGCATGATCGTGGCGGGGTTCGACAGGCCGAACATCCGTTACGCGGTAAGTGCACGCAGCAGCCTGACCAGCCAGGTCAAGGCCGTTCTGGCTGCCGAACCTGGCGCGGGCATTGTCTATGCGCCAACCCGCGCAGCCAGCGAGCGTCTGGCACAGGCGCTCAACTCGCCTGCAAGACAGGTCCGCGCCTATCATGCAGGGTTGGCGCCGGAAGTGCGCGCCGCCAATCAATCGGCCTTTATCGGGTCTGCCAATATGGTGATTTGCGCGACTGTCGCATTCGGCATGGGCATCGACAAGCCGGACGTGCGCTTTGTCATCCATGCCGGTCTGCCCAAATCCATCGAATCCTACTATCAGGAAACCGGCCGGGCTGGACGCGACGGCGAGCCAAGCAAGGCACATCTGTTCTGGGGCGGCGATGATTTCATTCGCGCACGCCAGCGCCTTGCCGAGCTCGATCCGGCGCGCCAGCAGGGAGAAAACGCCCGGCTTGCCTCACTGGCTGCGCTAGTCGAGACACCGCAATGTCGGCGCGCCATCCTGCTGCGCCATTTTGGCGAGGACCCACCGGCACAATGCGGCAATTGCGACAATTGCCTTGACCCGCCCGAAGCCATTGACGCGAGCGTGCTGGCGCAGAAATACCTTTCGGCGGTTGTCCGCACGCGACAGCAATTCGGCGCTGGCTATGTCAAAGCAATCCTGACCGGCCAATCGAGCGATCGCAGCCGCGACAATGGCCATGAGGACCTTTCTGTGTTCGGCATTGTTCCTGCGGCCGAAGCCACCCTCCTCAAACCTGTGCAACGCGCTTTGCTGGCGCATGGCGCCTTGTTGCCGACGCAGCATGGCGGACTGATGCTGGGCCATGAAGCACAGGCCTTTCTGAAAGGCGAGCGGCGCCTCGATGTGTTGCGACCCGCTGCCGCCAAGCGGCGCGACCGGGAGCACGGCGCCCCAACAAGAGGCAGGAGAGCAGCGGCCAGCAATCCCGTTGCCGACCCCTTGTTCGAAGCATTGCGCGCTCTGCGGCGCACGCTGGCGCAAGAGGCAGGCGTGCCAGCCTTTGTCGTTTTTCCCGATGCTGTGCTGCGTGACTTGGCAGGGTTGCGACCCGACAGCGCCAGCAGCATGCTTCAATTACCAGGCGTCGGACCCAGGAAGCTGGAGCAGTATGGCGAAGCGTTTCTCAAGGTAATCCGCGAACACCGCTAGAGCAGCAGATGCCCTGTCCGGTCGCGCTTGGTATCGAGATAACGAGCGTTGTGTTCGTTGGCCGCAAGCTGGTGTGGAACGCGTTCGACCACGTCAATCCCAACTTCCTCCAGCGCGGCCACCTTGGCAGGATTGTTGGTCATCAACCGCACTTTTGCGACATTGAGCAGGTGAAGCATGCGTGCCGCCACAGGGAAATCGCGTGCCTCGGTCGGCAGGCCGAGCCGGTTGTTGGCGTCGACTGTGTCGAACCCCTGATCCTGCAGGCGATAGGCGCGCAGTTTGTTGACAAGCCCAATCCCGCGCCCTTCCTGCCGCAAATACAGCAATATGCCCCAGCCGCCCTGATCCGCCTCGCGCGCCATGGCGCTGAGTGAAGTGTCCAGTTGCGGACCGCAATCGCATTTCAGGCTGCCGAGCACATCCCCTGTCAGGCATTCGGAGTGCAGGCGTACAAGCGGAACCCGGTCTGAACCGGCGCGGCCGATTACCAGCGCGATATGTTCGCGAAGATCATCGGGAGCGCGATAAGCAATGATCTGAGCATCGCGTGCCATGCGAACGGGCAGCGCAGCGCGGGTCTGGATCGTCAGCCGGTCGCTGCTCCGGAACACGGCCAGATCCTGCAGCGACACCGGCACGCATTCTTCCGATGGCGACGCGTCGACCATGAATGCTGGCAGAATACCGGCGAGCCGTGCCAGCGTCATTGCGGCCACGGCATCATCAGGCGTGTCGAGCGGCTCAGCCCGAAACGGGCCGGCCAGCGGATTGGCCAGGTCGTGCGTGGGGTCGCCCAGCATCCGCGCATCGGCGAGAGTGAATGCTTGCGCCGCCCTGATGAGCACGGGCGCTTCCGGTATGGCCGCGTCCTTCTGATTGGCAAGGTGCAGCGTAGCGGCCCGCGCCGCCGAAATCAGCAGACGATCCGAACGGGGGTTTCCGCTGTCGTAAGCCGTTTCGGCCGGCAGCAGAACCATGGCACCCACACAGACGGGCCAGCCGTGGCGCAATGCGTCGATCGCCTGTGCCACTTTGCGGGAGCTGGGCTTGTCGGAGAGGTCAGGAGCGTTCATCGGCAGTTTGCAGCGTCAGCTTCAGAGCACAAATTCGGTAATCAACGGGATATGATCCGATGGCCGGTCCCATCCCCGACAGGCCTGCACCGCCTGATGCGCAACCGCACGCCGCGCAAGCTCAGGCGAGGCCCACATGTGGTCAAGCCGCCGGCCTCGATCGGAAGCCTGCCAATCCTTGCTGCGGTAGCTCCACCAGCTGTAGCTTTTCTGGTCCGTCGGCACATGCTCGCGTCCGATATCGACCCAGCCGTGCGCATTGCGGAACCGGTCGAGCGCCGCGACTTCGACAGGTGTATGCGACACCACCTTCAGCAATGCCTTGTGACTCCAGACATCATGCTCCAGCGGAGCGACGTTGAAGTCACCGACGATGAGGCTGGGGCGAGTCACACCGGTTGCCCAGACGGTCATGTTCTCGAGAAAGTCGAGCTTCTGGCCGAATTTTGCATTCTGCTCACGATCGGGAATGTCACCGCCGGCCGGGACATAGACGTTTTCCAGCAGCAGGCCTTTACCTGTGCCCAGCAGTTCGACTCCGACATGCCGCGCCTCCCCGTTGGTCTGCCAGTCATGCCGGCCAGTTTCGCGCAGCGGCAAGCGGCTGATGGTAGCAACGCCGTGATAGCCCTTCTGCCCATTAACCACGCGATGCGTATAACCCGCCTGTTCGAATGCATCGTGCGGGAACAGCGCTTCGGCGACCTTGATCTCCTGAAGGCACAGGACATCGGGTGCTTCTTCGCCGAGAAAGCGCAGCACCTGGTCGATGCGCAGGCGGACGGAGTTGATGTTCCAGGTGGCGATCTTGACCATGTCTGCGGACATAGGCCGAACCGACCTCTTGTCCAGCCGGCATCAATGCCGCAGCAAGAAAGCCAGGGAAAAACCCTCACCCCGGGGGCATTGGGGCGAGGGTTCCTCTTGCGTTCGTCACGCGTTTGCCAGGCCGTCTGAACGAATCGCGGCAACAGGGGGGAAACCAGCAGTCCGTTCGACCTGACCGTTTCTTTTTAGGACGTTAGTGCTGTCCGCTGGCTGAACGAAAATTCAGAAACCAACGGCCTGCCGTCAACGCGGCACGTACCGGCGCGCTCACCAGTATTTCGCCTGCCTGTCATGCTTTTTCAGTGTCAGCGCGGTCCACGCCGGGTGGGTGAAGACACATCCTTGTAGCGAAACATGTTGTCGCTGATCGGCATGCCATAGCGGTGATTGTTCAAAATGATGCGGGTAAGATTGTTCTGCGAATCGACGGAATTCCAGCCTGCAAGCTCCAGCCCGCTCGGAGCGGAAGGCTTGCTGCGAAAATGTAGCGTGAGACGGCCATATTCCGGGTGCGCCGGATCCTTCACCAGAATGCTGATTGTATCGGGCGCGCTGCTGGATACCAAAGTGCCGAACCGCGTCACGTCCTTGCCGGGGTCAAGCAGAGCGCCCAGAGGGCTGCTCTTCACAGGCCAAACCTGTTTTTGACTGACCTCGTAATCGAGCATGGTCAGCCGGGTTCCGTCCGACACGATGAGCAGCGGCACACCACGTTCATACTGGAACCGTATCTTGCCCGGCCGCTTCAGAGTCATGGTGCCGCCGACACGCTGCCCGCCGCGGCTTACCTGCGTGAAATCAGCTTGCATGGAGTCGATTGCACGCAAGGCCCGGACCGCCCGGTCGAGATCCCGGGACGGTGCCTGAGAGCCGGGTGCCGCCAAGGCTGGAGCTGCCGGAAGACCCAGAGCCAGCGGCATGCCGAAACCGAGCATCGCCACACCCGCTGCGCGCAGCAGCAATTTGCCTGAATTCAATTTATCCATCCCTGCTCTATCGACCAATGCCATTGAACAGGTGGTTAACCGGAAAAGTTCCTGCGGGCGTATTTCGACACACGCCAAGATGCGTCGCGCAAGAATCCAGCACGACCCGCAGCCGTGCAGGATCAGGTCATCGCAGGTGAGACACGCCAGCCCACGAGCAGACATGAAGTCAGTTATGCGGGCGGGCAGGCGACCTTACTTGATCTTTGCTTCCTTGAACTCGACATGCTTGCGCACCTTGGGGTCGTATTTGCGCTGGACCATCTTTTCGGTCATGTTGCGCGGATTCTTCTTTGTCACGTAGAAGAAACCGGTGTCGGCTGTGGATACCAGCCTGATCTTTACGGTTGCGGGCTTTGCCATTGCGCTATCCTGTGTCTGCTGCGCTCTTCCACCAACAGGAGATGCGCCGCGTTTTCTGGTCTGCCGCCCGCAATTGCCGGAACGGGCTGCTGTAATCCTGAACCTGTGCGGGGCCGCGCCATGCCGCCCGCGCATCTTTTCAAAAGCACGCCAACCTTGGCAGCCAGCGCACCCGAACGCCCGCGCCATTGCGGCAATGATAGCGCAAAGTCAAGCAAGCAGCGGCTGTTTGCACTGCGCGGCTCCAGGTTGAAGCAGGGGCGTCGATCGGCATTTCACCGCCCATCTGGCATTAAGGTCGGATCGTCTATACATGGGTGGTCGAACAGGAGGACCAAGGTTTATGGCGCTGCGCCGTTTTTCCCTGCGTGCAAAAGCAAGATTGCGTGTTGCAGCGCTGCTGACCGGGCTCGCCCTGCTGCCGGTGACCACAGCCGGTCTTGCCGCCGTCGACGGGCGCAGCGCACCCCAGTTCGGCGAACTGATGGATGTCTATCAGCGCATTCAGGCCAATTACGTGGACAAGGTCGACGACGAACAGCTGATTCGCGGCGCCATCAATGGCATGCTCGCAAGCCTTGATCCGCACTCCGCTTATCTTGACGGCAGCGATTTTGAAAACCTGCGCGCCCAGACCGAAGGCAATTACGGCGGGCTGGGGCTGTCTGTCACCATGGAAGACGGCGTGGTGAAGATCATCGCGCCGACGCGTGGCAGCCCGGCGGAACGTGCCGGATTGAAGGCAGGCGATTTCATCACCCATCTCGATGGGCGTCTGGTCTATGGCGGCACCTTGAACGAAGCGGTGGACGAGATGCGCGGCCTGCCCGGCACCGGCCTTGAACTCACGATCTTCCGGCCGGGTCGCGATGAACCCTTCGATGTGTCGGTCACGCGCGAAATCATCGATTTGAAACCGGTTGAATGGTCGGTGGACGGCAGGATCGGTGTGATCACCGTCGCCTCCTTCAGCGCGAATGTCGGGCGTGAGGTGCAGCGGGCCATGCTGGATATCCGCAAGCAGGTCGGCGGCGCACCTGACGGACTGGTGCTCGACCTGCGCTCCAATCCCGGCGGCTTGCTGGACGAGGCGGTGGCTCTGTCCGATCTGTTCCTCGATGATGGGCAGATCGTGTCGCAGCGGGGCCGTTTTGCCCGTGACAACGAGGCTTATTATGCACGACCCGGCGATGTCGCAAATGGGGTGCCGATTGTCGTTCTCATCGATGTAGGCTCTGCATCTGCTTCCGAAATCGTCGCGGGAGCCTTGCAGGACCATCACCGCGCGCTGGTCATGGGAGAGCGCAGCTTTGGCAAGGGCAGCGTGCAGACGCTGGTGCCTTTGTCGCGCGACACTGCGTTGAAGCTCACGACGGCGCGCTATTACACGCCGTCCGGCAAATCGGTGCAGGAAGGCGGCATCAGGCCTGATCTGATCGTGCCGCAAATCTCCGATCCCGACGCGCGGGCGCGGGCTGCACGGGCCGTGCGCGAGTCCGATCTGCGCAAGCATCTCATCAACGAAGCGGATCTGGATCAGGACGCCCTTGAGCAGGACATGAAGCAGGATCCGCGCTTTCAACTGACAGCAGATCAGCTTGAGGAAAAGGGAATAGAGGATTTCCAACTGCACTATGCATTGGAAACCCTGCGCAACACGCGTCTTGCGCAGCCCTCCACGATAGTGGCGCGGGCGCCAGCCATCCGGGGCAAGAGAGCGCCGGCACAGGCGCGCGGACGCTGACCCCTGCGTCGCCCGAACGCCAGTTCCCCGAGCGCCGATCCGAGGTCGTGAGACGTCTGCAACCCGCTCGTCTTCTTGCGGTGACGGTCCCCGCTGCCCTGCTGTTGGGTGCATATGTGTCGCAGTATGGGTTCGGTCTTTATCCCTGCGAAATGTGCTGGTGGCAGCGCTATGCGCATTTTGCCGTGCTTGTCCCTGCAGTGCTGTCGTTTTTCGCACCTGCGCAGTGGGCACCATGGCTGGTTCGGCTGGCCGGTGTTCTGCTGCTGGTCGCCGCGTTTCTCGGATTGTATCACGCAGGCGTGGAATATGGCTGGTGGGAGGGGATTACCAGCTGCGCGATGAATGCACGGGTCGGCAGCGGGAGTGCGCTTGACGCAATCATGAACGCGCCGTTGACGCGGTGCGACATTGCGCCCTGGACGCTGTTCGGCATATCTCTTGCCGGATGGAACTTCCTTGTTTCGGCCGTCGCAGGCGTGTCTGTCCTGCGGCTTGGGGCACAAGTAGATGCGAGGCGCGTTGATCTTTCATGACCAGAACCTTGGATAGCCAGATGAACGACACAGAAGCGATGATCCGGGTGGATCAGGCCGGAGAATATGGCGCTACCCGTATCTATGCCGGCCAGCTTGCCGTGATGGGCGACCGCGCGCCCGGCAGTGGCCAGATCGCCGCCATGGCCACGCAGGAGGCAGAACATCGGACCCAGTTCGACGCGTTGCTGGTGGAACGTGGCGTGCGCCCGACGCTGCTCCAGCCGTTGTGGAACGTCGCAGGCTACACGTTGGGTGCGGCAACCGCGCTGATCGGCCCCGAAGCAGCGATGGCGTGCACCGCTGCGGTAGAAGAAGAAATCGACCGTCATTATACCCAGCAGCTTGAAAGCCTGGCGGACGACGACCCTCAACTGTCCGACATGATCGACCGTTTTCGCGCCGATGAGCGGGAGCATCACGCAACTGCAATCGCCGGTGGCGCGGAACGCGCGCCAGCCTATGCGCTGTTGTCCGGCGTTATCCGCCTCGGGTGCCGCGCGGCAATCGCGGTTTCGCAGCGGATCTGAACCAGGCTTCAGCAATCGTTCAAGCACGATGCGGCTGATGATGATCGCCACAGCGGGCGAAGTCGCGGCAAGAAGCATGATTGAAGGAACAGGTAATGAGGATGAGCGCAGCAGCATTGGCATCGGCAATGGCAGTGGCTTTTGCCATGCCTGTATCGGCGCAGGATGCCGCAGAACCTTCGGTCAATCAGGTGATTGTCTATGGTGATCAGCCGTGCCCGCCCAGTACCGAGGAACAGATCACGGTGTGCGTTCGCCAGGAAGATCCCTATCGCATACCTACCCCGCTGCGCGAATCGACAACGAGGGAGAACGAGCCCTGGGCAGCGCGCGTTGCAGCCAACGCCGATGTAGGCGCGACGGGCGCGCTGACCTGCTCTACCGTCGGGCCAGCCGCGTTCACCGGCTGCACGCTGGAGCAGATCGAAAAGGCTTATCAGGAACGGGCATCCAATGCCGACGTACGCTTCGGGCAGCTTATTGCCGAGGAACGTGCGCGCAGGCTGGCCGAGATCGACGAGGATGCCGCAGCCGAGCAGGAGCGGGTCGAGCAGATCGAGCGGGAATATGACGCCCGGATGCGCGGGGAGATGATCAGTCAACCGGGCGCTTCGGACGCCTCTGAACCCCCGGCGGACGATGCTGCAGCTGGTGAGCCGGCCGAATTGCCGCGCCGCTGAACCAGGGCGTAGCTACGGAACGGCCCGATGCAGAGGAACCCGCTGTCTGCTTTGCGGGTCGCTGATCGCACGCGGTATTCGGGCCTGGCGATCTGTCGCCGGCATCATCGGCCGGATCAGACCAGCGCAATGTCAGGTGCGTCTTCCTGCTTCATGCCCACCACATTGTAGCCCGAATCCACATGGTGAATTTCGCCTGTAACCCCGCTTGCCAACCGGGACAGCAGATACAGCCCGGCTCCGCCGACATCATCGATCGTGACATTGCGCCGGAGCGGTGAGTTCAACTCGTTCCATTTCAGAATATAGCGGAAATCGCCGATGCCGCTTGCCGCCAGGGTCTTGATCGGTCCTGCCGAAATGGCGTTTACGCGAATGTTTTCAGGCCCAAGATCATTGGCCAGATATTTGACGCTTGTTTCCAGTGCGGCCTTGGCGACCCCCATGACATTGTAATGCGGAATGACCTTTTCCGCGCCGTAATAGGACAGGGTCAGGATAGAGCCCCCTTCTGTCATCATCAGTCGGGCCCGCTTGGTGACCGCTACCAAGCTGTAGGCAGAAATGTTCATGGTCATCAGAAAATTGTCGAGGCTGGTGTCGACATATTTGCCGCGCAATTCGTTCTTGTCGGAAAAACCTATTGCATGCACGATGAAATCGAGTGTCGGCCAGCGTTCGGCTATTTTCGCAAAGGCGCTGTCCAGCCGGTCCATGTCGGCAACGTCGCATTCGACCAGAAAATCGCTGTCCAGACTCTGCGCCAATGGCCTGACCCGCTTGGCCAGGGCATCACCCTGATAGGAAAAGGCCAGCTGTGCGCCCTGCGCGTGCAAGGCACGAGCCACTCCCCAAGCCAGCGATTTGTCATTGGCAAGGCCCATGACGAGGCCGCGCTTGCCCTGCATCAGATTGCCGGTTGCAGGTTCGTGTTCTCCGTTCTGGCCATTCATATCGTGTGTTCCGCATCCTGTTCTGCCACATGACCATTGGTCCGCAACGCACGTTCTTCCGGCGTTTCGGCCAGCGCGGCGTTCAATTCCGCGCCAACCACCAGCCCTAGACCGACCAGCCAGAAAAAGAAAAGGGCGATCATCACTCCGGCAAGGCTGCCATAGGTCAGGTCATATTTGAAAATGAGCCGCAGCGCCGGCGGCAGCAGCACGCTGACCATGATCCACCACACCGTTACCAGCACCGCCCCCGGCCATTTGACGTAATCATTGCCGCGATAGGCGCGCGGCGTCAGCGATACGAACAACAGCCACAACGAAAACAGCAGCCCGAAACCCGGTATGAACCGCGACAGCGCCAGCGCACCGACCAAGTCGCGGGCATGGGGAAACCAGGCGGCAATGACCTCCTGCGCGGCCGAGATGAAGAACTGTGCAGCAAGGCTCATCATGAGGAGGAGCACTGCTCCTACGACCACGGCGGCAAAGAACAGGCGTTGCCGCAGGAAGCTGGCGTGCGGATGGGTGCCATAAGCACGATGAAGAATATCGCGGATGCTGCCGATAAGACTGCCGACGGTCCAGAAGCCGAACAGCGCACCGGCCCATAACAGCCAGCCGGTCCGCGCGCTGACCACGTCGCGTGCAACAGGCTCGATGACCTCGGCCACCACGGCCGGTACAGCCAGCAGAAAGGCGTTGATTGCAGCAGTGCGGTCATCGGCATTGCCCACCAGCGAGAAAATTGCTGCGCCGGTTATGAAAAACGGAAAGAGCGACAGGATTGCCATGTAAGCCAGATTGCCTGCGTGGATGAAACCGTCGTTGTAAACACCGATCCAGACGCGCTGCACGACCTTGAAGGTGCGCGTGCCCGGCCCGACCTCCTGCCGCACGTGAAGCAATCCTTTCTGGAGTTCAGACCGCAAATGCGCCGCATGACGCCGACGTGCTTCGGGCGTCAGGTTGGGCGGCCCATCTGCCGGCCGTTCCCTTGTCCGATCACGATCCGGCGACGCGGGTTGGGACGGCAGGGGCGGAAAGGGCCTCACACGCCCAGCTTTGCCCTTATCTCACGCAGGTCAGTCCATCCATCGAGGCGGGCCAGCAAATCCGCATCATCCACAGGAAGATCGATTGCCAGACTGACCAGTTGATCACCGCGGCTGCCATCCTTGCGGGAAAAGCCGCGCCCTTTCAGCCGCAACACCTTGCCGGAGCCGCTGGAAGGCGCAATCGTCAGCATGACCGGCCCCGAAACCGTGGGCACCTTCACCTTAGCGCCATTTACAGCCTCATCAAGCGTGACCGGCAGGTCGAGCCGGACATCATCGCCCTCGCGGCGGAAAAAGGGATGCGGCTGCTCCACGATGGTAACAATCGCGTCGCCATTGCCGCCCGGTCCCGGTTCTCCCTTGCCCGACAGCCGCATCTGCGTCCCGTCGCTCGCTCCGTCGGGGAGCTTGAGGTCAATCGTCTTGCCATCGGCAAGCGTGATGCGCTGGGGCGCGAGATTGGCAAGGTCAGGCAGGCTGACGGCAAGACGATATTGCACGCTTGCACCTTTAGGCGCTGGGCCACGACGCCCTCGCGATCCGGCACCAAAGCCTCCGCCCCCAAGGCCGCCGGACCCCGCCCCCATGCCGCCAGGCGCCCGGCCGCCGCCAAAAATTCCTTCGAAGAGGTCAGAGATATCGACTTCGTCTGCCCCGAACCCGCCACCGCCCATGGTGCCGCCCATGCCGCCGGTACGACCACCGCCAGGGCGCCCGCCCCCGCCAGGTCCGCCTCCAAAGCCAAACGGCATTTTGGGATTGCCATCAAGATCGATTTCCCCACGGTCATACTGCGCCCGCTTGTCCTTGTCGGACAGCAGATCATAAGCCTTGGTGATATCGGAAAAGCGATCGGCCGCTTTGGGATTGTCCTTGTTGCGGTCCGGATGCAATTGCTTGGCAAGCTTGCGGTAAGCGGACTTTACGTCCTTTTCAGTGGCGCCGCGTGCCACGCCGAGAATCTGGTATGGATCAGCCATGATGGGTAGCTAGTGTGCCGGAGTGCGCGTGGCAACGCCTGCTTCTGCTCTGCCGCGCCGAGCTGCGCTTTATCCGCATGCGCAAGAAGCCCGCTCACCGCGGCCCGGTGGATCATTGCTCGAAGGTCGGGCCAGTCAGTGTCCGGGTGATCTGCTCCATCATTCTGCTTCGCCAAGCCCCTTGCCGATGCCTGCTGGCGATGCCATCGCTTTGTTGCGACATGCCGCTGAACAACGCAGGGAGATCCCATGGAGCCCGACGCCCCTAATGCCGATGCCATCGCCGACACAGATCCCTACCTGTTGTTCGATGAATGGTTTGCCGCCGCGCGACAAAGCGAGCCAAACGATGCCAATGCCATGGCTCTGGCCACGGCGGACGCAGATGGCATGCCTTCCGTGCGCATGGTGCTGCTCAAGGGACATGGCCGGGCTGAGGGATTTGTGTTCTATACCAACATGAACAGCCGCAAGGGACGCGAGATTGCTGCCAATCCGCAAGCAGCGCTGCTTTTTCACTGGAAGAGCCTGCGCCGCCAGATTCGCATCAATGGTCCATTGTCACCCGTTACGCAGCATGATGCCGACGCCTATTTTGCAAGCCGTTCGCGCGATTCGCAGCTGGGCGCCCATGCCTCGGACCAGTCGGCACCGCTGGCGAACCGGGCAGAATTCCTGGACAGGTTCGCCGATGCACAGGCACGGTTCAGGGATGGCGAAGTTCCAAGGCCGGAACACTGGACCGGCAATCGGGTGCGCCCGCATTCAATCGAGTTCTGGCAGGATCGGCCCAACCGCCTCCATGAGCGGCGGCGCTTCACTCTGGTCGATGATGGCTGGACAAGCACCTTGCTGTATCCCTGACAGCGCGTTGCGACCTTTGCAAACTCTGCCGCCCCTTGCTCTTGTGGCCGCTTGCCGCCTGCCATGACGAACGAGGGACGCACCATGCGCGAGCAGCAGCGTGCCATGCTGACACGCAGCGCAGCAGTGGCCGGATTGGGAGTGGCGTTGCTGCTCGTGTTTCTCAAGCTCTGGGCGGTGTGGCGGACGGGTTCGGCCGCAATGCTGGGCAGTCTTGCCGATACAGCGATCGATCTGCTGGCCAGCCTTGCTACCTTGCTCGGCGTATGGATCGCTGCCCGCCCCGCTGACCACGACCACAGGTTCGGCCATGGCAAGGCCGAGGCATTGTCGGCGCTGGTTCAGGTGGTGCTGATCTCCCTCTCGGCGTGCGGCATTGCAATCCAGGCAGTACAGCGGCTGAGCACCGGCGCCCGGACCGAAGCGGCAGGCGACGGCATCGCCGTATCGGTCATTGCAATTGTTGCAACGCTGGCACTGCTTGGCTGGCAGCGGCATGTCATCCACCGCACCGGCAGCATCGCGATCCAAACCGACCATGTGCATTACAAATCCGATCTGCTGCTTAATGCAGGCGTGATCCTGGCGCTCCTGCTTGACCAGTATGGCGGGGTGCGCGGCGCAGACCCTGTCATTGCGCTGGTCATTGCCGGTTGGCTTGCGTGGAGCGCCTGGGGCACCTCACACGTTGCGATCGACAATCTCATGGACAAGGAATGGCCGGTTGGCCGCCGCGAGGACCTGCTCGATGTCATGCGCGGCCATCCTGCCTTGCGCGGTGTGCATGACCTTCGCACCCGCACCAGTGGGCAGAAGGATTTTGCCCAGTTCCACATCGCGGTCGATGGCGCGATGACTGTCGCGGCCGCCCATGATGTTATCGACGACATCGAGAATCTGCTGGGCAGCAGGTTTCCGGATACAGAATTCCTGATCCACACCGATCCATTCGGACATTGCGATGCGCCATCGGAACGCCCGGTCGATCTTCTGACGCAAGGTGTCGATGCCGATTTTCCATCCACGTCGCCAGATCGGTCAGCAGAACAACCGAAACAGGACAAGGAGCTGAACTGATGCCGCAGATCGATTACTGGCATGTCGATGCCTTTGCCGCGCGCGCTTTTGAAGGCAATCAGGCAGCAGTCATGATCTTCGACAGCTTCCCCGAAGATGGCGTGATGCAGCGCATTGCGGAGGAAAACAATTTTGCCGAAACCGCCTTTGTAGTGCCATTCGCTGGTGAAGAGGCCGATTACCACCTGCGCTGGTTTACTCCTGCGACAGAAGTGCGCCTGTGCGGACATGCCACGCTGGCAGCCGGGCATGTCATCCTTGGACGCGACGGTATCGATGCGGTGCGGTTCAACACGATGCGTGCCGGCACCCTGCACGTGCGGCGCCGTGGCGAGGATTATGAGCTTGCCCTGCCCGCAATCGTGACAAGCCCGGGCGAGTGGCCGGCTGCCGTCGCCGCACTTGACCCCTCTAACCGGGCGGCACCCAAGGCAATCGCTCGCAATCCCGACGGTTACGACATTTTCCTGTTCGACAACGAGGAAATCGTGCGCAGCCTGTTTCCCGACATGCGGGCGCTTGCAGCCCTGGGAGATCATCAATTCATCTGCACCGCGCCGGGATCGCAGACTGATGTTGTCAGCCGCGTCTTCGTGCCGGGGTCTGGCGTAGACGAGGACGCGGTCACCGGCAGCGCGCACGCAGCGCTGACCCCGTTCTGGGCCCAGCGACTGGGCCGGGCGGAGTTCACCGCATTCCAGGCATCCCGGCGCGGTGGGCGGCTATCGTGCCGGCTTGAAGGCAATACAGTCTGGCTTGGCGGCCCATGCGTCACCATCGTCACCGGTCGTTTCTGTTATTGAACGCATCGCGTCGCTTTACCGAGCACGCCGCAAGCAGTTGGCGACATGATGCACGGGCCCGATATTTGTCGGTTGCGCAGCATGGATGCTGTTGCTAAGTGCTCGCGCCTACCGGGAAGGGATGTATCCCTTCGCTTCGGGCATCGTGCGGCCGTGGCGGAATGGTAGACGCGCAACGTTGAGGTCGTTGTGGGCGAAAGCCCGTGGAAGTTCGAGTCTTCTCGGCCGCACCATTTCTCTCTGAATTTCATGGCGGATCCTGCCGCAAGTGCGGCTGACGCCTCGCGTTTTGCTGGCAAGCAACGGTATGACGCTGCACAACTGAAATGCCTTGCGCCTGCTGGAACCAGCGTGCCGGCTGTCGGTTCAATCGCTATTGGTGCACGAAATGCGCCGACATGTCTGTTCGTTCTGATGATCCGCAAGCATCCGCCAGCCTCTTTTCCTGCCGCCGGTCCTTGCAAAAGGGAAAGCCATTCCATGAAAAATCTCGACCTTTCCAAAGGTGGTGCCAATCATCAAAAGCCGCTGGGCAAGGATGACGTGATGACCACCGCGCAGGGCATGCCAGTTTCGGACAATCAGAACTGGCTGACTGCCGGACCGCGTGGGCCGCAATTGCTCGAAGATCAGGTCGCGCGCGAAAAGATCTTTCATTTCGACCATGAACGCATTCCCGAACGCGTCGTGCATGCGCGTGGCTATGGCGTGCACGGGCACTTTGAATTGACAGAGGCGATCCCTGAGCTTTCGCATGCGCGCATCTTCAACGAAGCCGGCAAGAAAACGCCGACCTTCACGCGCTTTTCGACCGTGGCGGGCAACAAGGGCTCGATGGATCTTGCCCGCGACGTACGCGGGTTCGCCACGAAGTTCTACACCGACGAGGGCAATTGGGACCTGGTCGGCAACAACATTCCGGTGTTCTTCATCCAGGATGCGATCAAGTTTCCCGATCTCATCCATGCGGCCAAGCCTGCTCCCGATCGTGCTTTTCCCCAGGCGCAGACGGCTCACGACAATTTCTGGGACTTCATCTCGTTGACGCCCGAATCCATGCACATGGTCATGTGGATCATGTCGGACCGGGCGATCCCGCGGTCGTTCCGCTTCATGGAAGGGTTTGGCGTCCACACATTCCGGCTGATCAATGCCGAGGGAAAAAGCCATTTCGTCAAGTTCCACTGGAAACCGCGGCAGGGCCTGCAGTCGGTCGTCTGGAACGAAGCACTCAAGATCAACGGCGCCGAGCCTGACTTCCATCGGCGCGACATGTGGAACGCCATCGACAGCGGCGATTATCCGCAATGGGATCTTGGCATTCAGGTGTTCGACGATGATTTTGCCGAGCGCTTCGAATTCGACGTGCTGGATGCGACGAAGATCATTCCCGAAGAACAGGTGCCGGTCCGCATTATCGGCACGCTGACACTCGACAACAATGTCGACAATTTCTTTGCCGAAACCGAGCAGGTCGCCTTTTGCACGCAGAACATCGTGCCGGGCATCGACCAGTCGGACGATCCGCTGCTGCAGGGCCGCAATTTCAGCTATCTCGACACGCAGTTGAAGCGGCTTGGCGGCCCGAACTTCACGCATATCCCCATCAACGCCCCAAAGTGCCCGGTCCGCAATTTCCAGCAGGACGGCCACATGGCGATGACCAATCCCAAGGGTCGCGCCAATTACGAGCCCAACAGCTGGGGTGAAGGCACTGGGGAAGATCGTGGCCCGCGCGCTTGCCCGATGAACGGGTTCACCAGTTTTCCCGCGCCGGTCGAAGGATCCAAGGTGCGGGTCCGCAGCGAGACCTTTGCCGATCATTACAGTCAGGCACGCCAGTTCTATGTATCCCAGACTGCCATCGAGCAGGGGCATATGGCCGATGCGCTCACGTTCGAGCTGTCGAAAGTCGGTCGGATGGACATTCGCAAGCGGATGATCGGCCATCTGCGCCATATCGATGATGGCCTTGCGCAGGCGGTGTGCGACGGGATCGGACTTGACGCCTTGCCCGACAAGGTGCCGGTTGCGCGCGTGCCGATTGCCGATCTGCCGCCATCCGATGCCCTGTCGATCCTCAAGAACGGACCGGAAAGCTTCAAGGGTCGCAAGCTTGGCATCTATATTTCGGACGGAGCCGATGCGCAGGTCATCACCGCTCTGGAGCAAGCTGCAAAGGGCGCCGGTGCCAGCGTGGGTATCGTGGCGCCACACATCGCGGGTGCGCGGCTGTCGGATGGCAGCATGAAGGAAGCCAACGAGAAGATTGACGGCGGCCCCTCGGTGGTGTTCGACGCGGTTGCAATTGTTCTGGGCAGGGAGAGCGCTTGGAAGCTGGCCGCTGACAAGCCAAGTCAGGATTTCGCGTCCGACGCTTTTGCGCACGCCAAGTTCATTGGTTATGTTCCTGACAGCATGCCCCTGTTCAAGGCAATCGGCCTGGCTGAAAAGATTGACGCTGGCTTTGTCGATCTGTCTGCAGGTGCGGGCGCAGGCGACTTCATCAAAACCTGCGGCGCATTGCGGTATTGGGAAAGAGTAGCAAACCCCGCTTCGTAGGCCAGAACGTGGCAGAGGCGTTCTGGCAGGGTGCCTCTGCCTCACCATAGTTCAGATTCGTACGTCACGGACCTGCTGGAGGCATCGTACAGGAGCGTGCAGGGGTTTGGATCGCCTGGCTTGTCTAACCGGTTTAAAGAACGGTTGCTGTTCCGCTAGGCACAGGACCTGTTGAATCGTTTACACAAGCATGGCTGAGATGATGCAAATGGTAACGCAAGGAGGTGCCGCCGCTCAGTGATCCGTGGATGCTAAGGTGAGTCACAAATGCGCCGCAATCAGCCGCATCTTCCGTTAACGCATATGCATTGCGAGTGGATCATCGCAGTATCGCAAGCCGCATCATCTTCATGATCCGCAATGGCGTCTCCGCGGGCCGGTATTGCGGTCTGCGCTGACGTGATGCGCCAACCGGCTTACCGGCGGAACCAGCCTGGCGTGTACAACAAGACCTTTGCTGCGCTCACCGCCAATGGCGGCAGCAAGCCGATAAAATGATGATCTATGCAGCCAAACCCGAGGCACACCGCACCGAAGCCAGCCTGCTCGAGAAGAGGCTGTTCCCAACCGTATCGAACGCACCAGGGGGTGAGGCAGCGCAGCCATGCCGGGGCCGAAGGCGAACACCGAACCTGAACTTCAGGCTCGACGCCGTATGCAACGGCAGGGGCCGACGGTTGCTGATGGCGCTCAACCAATGGTAGATGAGCGACTGCCAAGGCGCGGCCCTGATGCCTGGCCCGCTGCCGAGCGCAAAAAACCTCGCCGGGCGATCCTTGTTATGATGCTGACCGATTCCGCGCTGCTCCGGCCGGCCGTAAATGCGCTGTCTGCATCACCTCCAGAGGGCACCGACGCGTCCAATCGCGCAAGATATCTCATTCCACCGCCAGCCAAACAGGTTCGGACGCCTGAAGGTCTGGCGCGAGGAATGTGCCCGGCTTGATCGGGCCGAATGATCGCAAGAACATCCAGCTTATGACCGGCTGCATCATTTCATCGGGACTTCTGTGGGACAGCGCACTGTTGGAAGGTATCTTGTGGGATA
>NZ_JAVRHS010000011.1:0-79329 GCF_031846435.1 Croceicoccus esteveae | reverse complement strand
GACTGCAACCCAGCCTTGGGGTCGGAGAAGGGCCAGGTCGAGAAAAACGTCAAGGATGCTCGGCGCCGAGCGTGGCAGCGATTGCCGAGCTTTGCGGATATCGGTGTGCTCGATGCCTGGCTTGAGGAACACTGCATTACGCACTCGGGCGAGATCCAGCATGGCGGCCTGCCTGGCACCGTCGCCGGCGTTCATGCTAAAAAGGAGAATAGCGTGATGCCGCTGGGGCGATTCTTTATCGCCTGTATCGAGCACACCAAACGCGTATCGCCGTTTGTCTCATCCACTCCGAGAGCAATCGCTATAGGCTGGCATCCCCCCTTAGCTAACCGGCTGGTAAGCGTCAGGATCAACTCTGATCAAATCGTCGTACCGGCCGAAGGTTAGATCGTGTGCAAGCATGCCAGGATCATTAATCGATCCTATGTCACTGCCGCACGGACGACTTGTGACCGGTGGCACTACGTGGCGGTGATGAAGCGTTAGCCCGGAGCGCTGCGTAATAGCACACCATTCACGCAATTGCCCTAAGCCTCCAAACAGCTGCAAAGCCAGCTTGTGCGGCGCTCTGGCGGTGACCGCGGGGTGGCAGAGGTCCTGGCGCTGGTGCTGCAGCACGATAAACGGGCGGTGTTGTACGCGGTCGAACTGGCGCTGAAGAGCGCATTGCCACCAACCCCCACGTCCTTGCCCGCGCGTACTCGGTCCAGAGGTGTCCGGTGTGTGCCCGTCGGAGGCCAGATCCTGCAGAAGCTTATCGCGTGCACCGCGGTTAAGCTGAAACGTCCGCGACGCCAATGACGGCTTCTCTGTCTCGATGAGCCGTTCGACAGCCCGCCCATGGCCTGCTTCTGCCTCATCTTGTTGCGTGCGGTGACCATAAGTGCGCTGGGGTGGCTCCGCACAGCCAGACCGAACTGCTCGAGAGTTGCATTTGCCCGCTGCATGAAGTCGAGCTCGAGCTGAAGGTTCTCGTAAACGGGTCGGAAGTCGAACCAGCGGACCATCTGCATCAGCGTGTCGTACATCACCGAGCTGCGCAGAAAGCAGGAAACGTTTAGTCCTTCGAGCGTAAGTCCGCGCGAAGGTGAGAAGCCGCCGACAGCAATCATCGTCTGTCCGCCGCCGCCGCCGTGGTAGTCGAGCTCCGCCGGAGAGGTTGCGCTAACCGCGACCAACCGTCTTCTTCGACGGTAAATAGCCGAGATAAACGCCTTTGTGCAGACGATGCCAAAGCGGCTAATCGCCCGCTTCTGACGGCAGCTTTTGACGCTCTGCCATGCGGCCAAGATCTGATATCCGTCATCGCTATTGCAAAATCCAAGAAACGGATTCAGGCGAACGGCTATCAAGCATTGCTTACATTGCATTTTCTTAAGAAGAAATGGCGGATTTCCGTTATTCTCACCCTTAAGACAGGTCGGTCTCAAGTTTAATCCGTGGCACGCCCACCATTCTGATCCGCGTTGTCGCCTACCGATCCATGCATGATTACGATCAAGCGAAGTTTGGGTAACATGCTCCGGCCTGCAGAAGGTCGGGCGTCTGGTTTAACAAACCTTGCAGCGGCGAAATGAAAGTAAAACGAATTTTTACCGAGCTTGATCTAGGGACAGACTTGCATATCGTCTCGCCAATCGGTTCCACCTGAGTTTTCGTGATCGCCAGATCATATTGCGCGGCCCTTTCTACTGCGTGAGCCTTCTGCCTGTCTGCGGTATCGCAGGTCGTGCTTACCGACATGCAGCGCGCAGTGTTGTAAGCCACCTCGGCCAGGGTCTGCCGCACCCACATCAGGCGGCTGAGTTCAAACCCGCCGACCAGCATCAGCACGAGCGCGGGCGCGAGCAGCGCGAACTCGATCGTTGCGCTGCCCTTTCGGCATCTTAGAAGATGTGACTTGATCATTGCAAACGCACAGTGCCATGCTGCTGGACGACGCTGTCCTTCAACACTCCGTCAGGCAACAGCATCGGGGAAAATGGCGCAGATGCGCGGATCGAAAGGTAGTAACCGGCAGTTGACCCGGTACTCGCGCGCCCTACCGGACAGATGGTGCCGCAATTTGCCTGCGTGTATCCTCCATCTTTGTTCAGGCAGGCACATCGCCGGCTGAGGTTGGTGCAGGATCCTGCAACCCCGTTGCATGCGAGTTCCACGTCAAGCGATGGAATTTCGGCACTTGTGCGCACATAGGCTGGCAAAGCTGTGAAGTTCACATCATCGCGCGTGACAAAGCTCTGTACTGCAGCTGCCGACACAGCTTCACCTGTCGTTGACCGTTGAAGGTAGAAGCTGCCGAAGTCAAAAGCGGCCAGCAACGCGAGAAAAAACCCTAAACTCCACAACGCAAATTCAATGGCGACAGCGCCTTGTTCATCCGCACCAAGTCGCGACATGGTCCGCATTAGCCGATCAACCGCACGGACGCATCGTCAGAGTTACTGGCGTGGTTTTCTTCAATGAAGGAACACAGCGTTCCAGCCGCCGCTCCGCCGCTTGCCTTGATCTTGCTGGCCACCAGCGTGAAGCAATGCTTCCCACCCGCGGTGCTGTTGCCTCCCGAGACGGAAAGATCGGATCGCGGCAGATGGATAGCGCCGGAAAATATGCTGTTGGAGCCGCCCGACCACGCCGTGCTGCTGCGCGTCAAGCTATCTATCAGCAGCTCGCGGATCCCGCTTCCCGGCCTTGATAGAGCAGGAGCAAGCAGCTTTACCTTCGCACCACCTGATAGATTAAGTGTTCCTTCAAGGATGAAAGTCACATCGGCCCCGGCCAGATCGTATCCTGCAAAGCTTTCGCCGTTAACAGTGTCCCCATAGCTCAGGCCGCTGAGGTTTGAGGTATAAGGCCAGGTTGTGCCGCCGGTGCCATTGGTGAGATCGCCATTGATCGTATAGCGACCGGCTCCGAAAAATGCGGATCCACCAATACGCATACTGCCATTTACGTAATGGTTTGCCGTTGCGCCAAAAGCAATCCTGCTGCCGCCTGATGTCTCGATGTTGCCATCGGCGCTGAAGCTGCCATCCTTCATGAAGAATTTTGCGCTGCCTGACAAGCTGATGGCTGCCGAGCCGGAACCGCTGCCAATCGTGACATCGCCGTACCCTACGGACAGCTCACTGCCGCCGGAGATCCTCACTCCCGACGCAGCTACAAAGCTCCCGTCGCCCATGGCAACCGAGCCCCCGCCACTTAGATTGAACCCACCAAACCAGTGCTGGCCTTTACCCATCAACAGGGTCTGACCACCACCGAGGTTGATCTGCGGCACGATCATGACATTGCCGTCGCCCTTGTAATTCATGCCCTTGAACCGGACCGACCCTGACCCGATCCACAAATCGCCCTTTCCGATAGTGACCCCGCTCGTGCCGCTGTCAAAGCCCCCGTTCACATAGAGATCGCTGTCGCTGAAATTGACCGTGGCACCGCCGCCGATGCTTACGCCGTCGCGAATATAAAGCCTTGATCCAGCTTCGAACTGGACCTTTACCCCACCACCAACTTCAAATTCGTCTATGTGGTAAACGCCTCGTGGTACAAGGTAGGTGCCCGAGCCTGTGCGGAATGCGGCCACTTGCCCATCAGGCGACCAGCCGAAGTCCCAGTCCTCACCGCCCCGGGTCACGGGCGCCGGGATTACCGGCACTGCCGCATGCCGACCCAGCAGCGCACGCGCTTCATCAAGTTCGGTGCTGTTCGCCCAGGGATCAACGAGCGACGTGGGGCTGTTCAGGCGGTTGGCAGGCAGCGATGCTCCGCCGGATGTTTTGGTCCTGCCAGCATAACGCAGCAGGTCTGCAACAAACGAACTGCCACCGGAGAGCGTCACATCGCCCTGCCCGGCGATGATGTTGCCAGCCCTGATCCTGCCGCTGCCGCTTGCCTGCAGCGATCCTACCGCCGCGACGGAGCAGTCCGGCGCATCGAGCAGCGTTCCGCCGGAGAGCGTCAACGCATCCGTCTCGTTCGAGAGCGCAAGAAAGCAAGGAGGCAAGAACTGGGTGCGAGTCACCAGCGACGCCACGGCCTGAGACGCCACGGTGTATTCACCGGAAAATCCAAGCACCCGCGCAAGCACCCACGGCACCTTTTTTTCCACCGTTACACGAACCGCCCTGTCTGCCCCCGACGGGAAGTTCTCGAGCAGTTCGGCGGTCGTTGCGGCACCTGCCACGCCGTTGACGTTTACAATATCGTGGGCGGTCGCAGTCAGCGTCGCCGGCTGCGGTGACGCCCTGTAGGCGATTGCCGCGCCCAGCGCCGCCATGTCGGCCGCGCGCTGGTTATGCATACGTTGTTCCAAACCGCGGTTGAGATCAAAGACAAGCCCGGCGGCGCCGATTGCAACGGGAAGCGACAGCGCCGCCAGTACGGTAACGCCTCCGCTTTCGTTCGCCGCCAGCCGGCGCAATGTTCCAGACCAAGCGATTCTCATCGCGATAATAAAGAACATAAAGTTTAACGAACCGCTAACTGGCTGCACCAGTTCGGATGATTACCGGCTGGACAAAAACGCAGCCGGATGGCCATAGCCGCTCCATGCATGACATTCGCACTATTCGCGACGATCCGGACAAATTCGACGCCGCGCTCTCGCGACGCGGTGCCTCGCCTGCTGCCGCTTCGATCCTGGCGCTTGACGATGAGCGGCGCAGCGTCGCGACCGTCACACAGGAAGCGCAGGGCCGCCGCAACGAGCTGTCGAAGGCAATCGGTGCGGCCATGGCAAAGGGCGATGTAGCCAACGCTGATGCGCTGAAGCTGGAAGTGGCGCAACTGAAGCAGTCGCTGCCGATCCTTGAAGAGCGGGAGCGGCACGTGTCGCAGCAATTGGCAGACTGCATTGCAGCGTTGCCAAACCTTCCTGCCACAGATGTGCCAGACGGCACAGACGAAAGCGATAACATCGAGATTGCCCGCTGGGGCACGCCGCGCACGTTCGACTTTGCACCGCAGGAGCACGCCGATTTTGCACCGGCGCTTGGTCTTGATTTTGAAACAGGGGCGCGAATCGCAGGTGCGCGGTTTGTCTTCATGCGCGGGCAGATGGCGCGGCTCAACCGGGCCTTGGGCGCCTTCATGCTCGATATGCAAGCCGATGCGGGTTTTGTCGAATGCGCGCCGCCGCTGCTGGTTCGGGATGAAGCGGTTTTCGGCACTGGCCAACTGCCGAAATTTGCCGAGGATCTGTTCCGCACCACGGATGATCGCTGGCTCATTCCGACAGCAGAGGTATCGCTCACCAACGCCGTGCGCGACCAGATTGTGGATACAGCAGCGCTGCCCATCTGCATGACTGCGCTCACTCCCTGCTTCCGGTCGGAGGCCGGGGCCGCAGGACGCGACACGCGCGGATTGATCCGTCAGCATCAGTTCGACAAGGTGGAGCTTGTCGCCATCACCACGCCTGCGACTTCCGACGTCATGCATGAAACCATGACTGCTGCGGCAGAAGCAGTGTTGCAGGCGCTCGAACTGCCGTATCGCAAAATTTTGCTGTGCGCAGGTGACATGGGGGCAAGTGCCATGAAAACCTACGACCTTGAGGTGTGGTTGCCAGGACAGGACGCTTACCGCGAGATTTCTTCCATTTCCAATTGCGGGGCATATCAGGCGCGGCGGATGAACACGCGCTTCCGGCCGGATGGTCTGAAGAAAACAGAGTTCGTGCATACGCTGAACGGCTCTGGCCTTGCGGTCGGTCGCACGCTGGTGGCACTGCTGGAAAACGGACAGCAGGAGGACGGATCGGTCGTGCTGCCGCCTGCTCTTCACCCCTATACCAGCGGCATGAGCAGATTGGAGCCCGGCAACTAATGCGCATTTTGCTTACGAACGACGACGGCATTCACGCACCCGGCCTCAAGGTTCTGGAAAGGATTGCCCGGACCTTGTCCGACGACATCTGGATTGTCGCGCCGGCCGAGGAGCAGTCGGGCGCAGGCCACTCGCTCACCCTGACGCAGCCGGTAAGACTGCGCGAATATGACGCACGTCGTTTCGCAGTGATGGGAACACCCACCGATGCGGTCACCATGGCGCTGCGAAAGCTGCTGCCGGAGAAGCCCGACCTCATTTTGTCCGGAGTGAACCGCGGTGCGAATCAGGGTGACGATGTCACCTACTCAGGCACCGTCTCTGCCGCAATCGAAGGGACACTGGCGGGCGTGCGGTCGGTGGCGCTCAGCCAGATCTACGCAAAAGGAGGCGAGAAGGTTTCCTTCGCTGCCGCGCAGGCGTGGGGGGAACGCGTACTGCGCCCACTCATCGACATGAATTTTTCCGAACGCACGCTGGTGAACATCAATTTTCCCGCTGTCGCTGCCGATAAGGTTAACGGTATCCGGATTGTTCGCCAGGGTTTTCATGATTACGGACGTGGCTCGCTGGTCGAAAAGAAGGATCCGCGGGGGTTTGCCTATTTCTGGTTCGGACTAGAAGCGATTGAGCATACGCCTGGCCATGAAACCGATCTTGAAGCAGGCGAGGACGGGTTTATCGCGGTGACTCCATTGCATCTCGATCTCACGCATTACCCCTCGCTCGAACGCCTGCATCAACGCTATGTGGATGCAGGAGAAATCACAAAGGTCTGACGGCATGACGCCGCCTGCACGCCAGAACCGGCCCAAGGTGCACCGCCCGTTGCGCAGGCGGGTAAAAGTGCCGGTCTGGGCCGACATCGGTATCAGGATTTCTGCGGCCGTCGGACTCGTGTTTTTTGTCGTCCTCATCCATTGGGCAGATCGCGATGGTCTGGTTGACAATGTCGATGGCGAGATCAGTTTTCTCGACGTCGTTTATTTTACGATGATTTCGATCACCACAACGGGCTTCGGAGACATTGCACCGGTCTCCGATCAGGCAAGGGTTGTGGAAGCCCTGATCGTCACGCCGATCCGTATTGCCGTGCTGCTGATCTTCGTTGGCACGGCATATAATTTCATCATCAAGCGCAGTTGGGAAAATTGGCACATGGCCAGGATCCAGAAGCATCTTAAAGATCACGTCGTGGTGCTGGGCTTCGGCGTATCCGGGTCAGAAAGCGTGCGCGAACTCATCGCGCGAGGCACCGATCCTGCCCATATCGTGGTGATGGATACGGACGACGAGCGGCTCAGGCTTGCCGAGCAGCTGGGCTGCAACGTCATCAACGCCGATGCCTCCCGCGACGAAGCAATGCACGACATCCGCATTTCCAAGGCAGCAACCGTGCTGGTGTCGGCTGGACGTGACGATGCATCGATCCTCATCGTGCTGACAGTGCGTCATCTTGCACCCGACGTGCCGATCACCGTGGTCGTGCGGGCTGCGGATAATGAATTGCTGGCCCGGCAGGCAGGCGCGAACAATGTTCTGAACCCGGTCCGCTTTACCGGCCTGCTCCTGGCAGGGTCAGCCGCCGGCATGCATGTCGCAGACTATCTGGCGGATCTGGCATCCGTTCAGGGGCGGGTTCAGCTTGTGGAACGGCTCGCAAAGCCCGAAGATATCGGGCAGCCTCTGCGCAATCTGGGTTCGGGCAGTATCGGCGTGCGCCTTTATCGCGGCGATACCGCTTATGGCTATTGGGAGCCTGAAGCAGATTCTGTCGAAGCCGGCGACATGATCGTCGTGATCAAGCCTACGCCGCATAGCGGGCCCGGCGTTCTTTAGACCACACTGTGACTGCAGGGACCAACGGGAAAGGCTGCGCCAGTTCACACCCGAAGATCCGCAGGTGTATGTGCTGACAATTCAGCTGCGGCTCCAGAACACCAGGCCCATCGACAAATAGGCAACGAGCCAGAAGCCGGCGTCCACCATTGCGATGGCACGCGGCCTGCGCTGGTGAAGATAATTCGTCCACAGCGCCGGGATGATGAAAGCGACGGCGATGCCCCCGCTCATCATCGGAAACAGCCACCAGCGTTCAGGGTCGATCCGTGCAAACATGTGTCCCAGCATCGCTGCCGAAAGCAACACCAGCAGGAAAGTGCCGGTCACCGCCACGAGCGGCCGCCGCTGTATTTCTGCTCCCGCGAGTCCGGCATACCTTGCCACAGGACGGCCAAACAGCCGGTACCAAGTCGCTGCGACGATCATCACCGTGAGCGCTGCAAACAACACTCCAGGCCAATCCACTGGTCCCACCTTCACCTCCCGCCGCCCGTATCTTGCAAGGCCCCTCGCCTGCCGCCTAGCCGGTATGACGACCAAAGTCAGATACAAACCCTTGTGCCATTAAGTTTTGATGAACTGTGCCGGCAGTTTTCCCCACATCGCACTCGTCTGATCGAGACGTCCATGATCGGCCGCTCTTCTCGCAAAGCTGGTATGTTTGCACAATCGCATGTATGGGCGCGCACGATGATCCATGAGATTGCTCCTGCTCCGCGCATCGGCATGGTTAGCCTTGGCTGCCCCAAGGCCCTTGTCGATTCAGAACGCATCCTCACGCGGTTGCGTGCCGATGGCTATGCCATGTCCGCCGATTATTCGGGCGCTGACGTGGTGCTTGTCAATACCTGCGGCTTCCTTGACTCGGCAAAGGAGGAAAGCCTCGAAGCCATTGGCGAGGCAATGGCGAAAAACGGCCGCGTCATTGTAACAGGCTGTCTTGGCAGTGAGGCCGAGATGATCCGCGCCCGGTTTCCTGAGATTCTGGCAGTCACAGGAGCACATCAGTACGAGCAGGTGGTCAACGCTGTTCACGACGCTGCTCCTGCGACACGCGGTCCTTTCATCGACCTTGTTGCGCAGCCTGACGTAAAGCTGACGCCGAGGCATTATGGCTATCTGAAGATATCGGAAGGTTGCAATCACAGCTGTTCCTTCTGCATTATTCCGTCCTTGCGAGGAAAGCTGGTCAGCCGCCGTATCGACGCGGTGCTGCGCGAGGCAGAAAAGATGCTTGCTGCCGGCACTCGGGAATTGCTTGTCATCAGCCAGGACACGTCGGCCTATGGTGTCGATGTTCGCCATGAAGAGCGCCAGTGGCATGGCCGTAGCGTTCGCACCCATATGACCGATCTGGCGCGCGAGCTGGGCCAACTGCGCACGCAGGACGGTGTGCCACCATGGGTGCGGCTCCATTATGTCTATCCGTATCCGCATGTGGATCAGGTAATACCGCTCATGGCGCAAGGGCTGGTCACCCCCTATCTTGACATCCCGTTTCAGCACGCGAGCTCTGCCGTTCTGAAAGCGATGAAACGCCCTGCAAACGAAGCCAAAGTGCTTGAACGGCTGAAACAATGGCGCGTGATATGCCCTGACCTGGTCATACGCAGCAGCTTCGTGGTGGGTTTTCCCGGCGAAACCGAAGCCGATTTTCAATATCTTCTCACCTGGCTTGAAGAAGCCCAGCTCGACCGGGTCGGCGCCTTTCGCTTCGAGGCGGTTGCCGGCGCGCAAGCGAACGAACTGCCCAATCCGGTGCCCGAGGAAATCAAGGAAGAACGCTACGCGCGCCTGATGGCAGTGACAGAGCGGATCAGTGCCGCAAAACTGTCTGCCAAGGTAGGGCGTACCATGTCGGTCATTGTCGATGAGATAGGCGAACCCGACGAGGACGGGGATAGGGGAGCCACCGCGCGCAGCAAAGGTGACGCGCCGCAGATCGATGGCGCAGTGCTGCTGCGCAATGTCCCGGCATCGCTCATGTGCGGCTCCATTGTGGATGCGCATATCGAGGATGCGGATGCGCACGATCTTTTCGGTTTTGTCGTGGACCGAAACACCGGATCTGCCGCTGCCTGAGTTGCGCCAAACAGATTGACGCTGTCCTTGCCGGCAGGCATCACGCGCCAATGCAGGATCAAGATCGTATCTACACCGCTGCGCTGATTGTCATCGGCGATGAAATCCTTTCCGGCCGGACGCATGACAAGAACATTGCGCAGATTGCCAGCTGGCTTCAGGTGCAGGGGATACGTCTTGCCGAAGTGCGTGTCGTTGCCGATATCCGCGATGCCATCGTAGAAGCCGTGAACATCCTGCGGGCGCGCAACGATTATTTGTTTACCACTGGCGGTATCGGGCCGACGCACGACGACATAACTGTCGATGCCGTGGCACACGCCTTGGGCGTGGAAGTGGTAATTCATCCTGAAGCACGCGCTATTCTCGAAAGCTATTATGCCACACGGGGCGGGCTGAATGCCGGACGGTTGCGGATGGCTCGCGTGCCTCAAGGGGCGGATCTCATTCCCAATCAGATGTCAGGCGCGCCTGGTATTCAGATCGGCAACATCTTCCTTATGGCTGGAGTTCCCCACATCACGGCACAGATGCTGGCGGCGCTGACGGGAACGCTGGCGGGCGGCTTGCCGCTGTTAACCAATACGATTGGTGGCTGGATCGCCGAAAGCGAGGTAGCAACAATGCTGGGCGAAATCGAAAAGGCTCATCCCGATTGCCAGATTGGCAGCTATCCATTCTTTCGCGAAGGTCGGGTGGGTGCCAATTTCGTGATTCGATCGACCAAGGCCGACCATTTGAGCCAGTGCACCGAGGCCTTGTGTGCCGCGCTGGAACAGCACGGACTGGCGTTCGAGCGAGGCGGCATATAAGGCCTACCATGCCGCAGTCGCTCTGCGTCAATGGGGTTTTTCGCGGTCCTCCTCGATGCGCTCACGCAGGTGACGGGCGCCCCGGTCTGCCCGCATTTCTGATTGGCGCGTCTCGTGCTTGCGGTTGCTTAATCTTGAAAAGGCAATGAACGCCAGGAGCAGCAGTGGCCCTGCCACGATCACGATCAGCCAGACAGTCGGCATCAGAAACTCTCCACTTTTGCCTCAAAAGGCGGGACAGTTACCTTAACGTGCAGGCTGCGGAATCTATCCTGCCGAGTCAAGATCCTCGGCCAATCCCTTCAGTGGGGCAGCGCTGAACCTTACTGAAAACATGGTTCGGTAATCGTTACTGTCCACCTCGATCAGGCCATCGTGTGCCTTGGCGATCTGATTGGCGATATAAAGCCCCAGCCCCAACCCTTGGCGGCTTTGCCCGGTGGCGCTGCGAAAGAAGGGTTCAAACAACTTTCCACGCACATCTGCCGGAATAGGGCCGCCACCATTGGTCACGTCAATGACGCAGAGCTCGCCTTCTCGCCGCCCCGATACGCGGATCGGAAGCGCAGGATCGCCGTGCGTCACTGCATTGCCGACCAGATTGGACACCATCTGTGCAATGCGTTCACTGTCGCAGCTTACCGGTTGATCGATATGGAACTCGGCCTCGATACGCATTTCGGGGGCGAACATGCGTGCTTCCTCGACCACCTCGGCCAGAACACTATCAAGTGCCACATCGCCGTGTCGTTCGATCGCGATACCTCCGCCCAATCGGCCCCGTGCAAAGTCCAGCACATCGTCAATGAGGCCTGCTGCGCGTTTCATGCTCTCACGCATCATGCCGATGATTGTCTGGCCGCGCTCGCTCAGATCCTCGTTGCGCTGGAGCAGATCGACACCGGAAGACACTGCTGCCAGCGGATTGCGCAGATCATGGCCAAGCACGGCGATGAACTCTTCCCGCAGGTTCGACACCTTGACGGCTTCTTCAAGCTCGCCGACCGTCGCGCTCATCTGCTCTTCATGGTGAAGGCTGAGCGCAATCAGATTGGCAAAAAGTTTTATCGTCGCCATGATCTCGGGCCTGGTCGCATCAACCTTGGTGCGATCGAGCGCACACAAGGTCGCAACCAGATCGCCATTGGGCCGCAAAATCGGGACAGAAAGCCCGGATCGGATCCCGAACCCGCTCACCAGTGGGTGGTTCGACCAGTTCTCGTCTTCAGAAGCATGGTCGAGCAGAACACTGCGCCCGCTGGTGCGAACGCGATCACAGATGGTGAACTCCACCGGCAATTGATCGCCGGCCTTGAGCCCCAATCCGGTTTCATCATGCACACTGCATGCGATCCAGCGATCAGTCGTCAGCACTGCCACTGTGGCAAAGCCCAGCCCGGTCAGCCGGCACACGTTTTCAAGGATTTCCGGAACCAGTGTCAGGCGAGAGAGATCACTGACCTGAAGGTTCATCACTGGCGTGGGAAGTTGCTCCATAGATGTGCGATGTTAAGCTCCTTAACCTGATAATCCAAGTTAAAATGAAAGGCCGGAAGATTAATCTTCCGGCCTTTACAATTGTTTAATTGAAAACTTGAGCTTCAGACACCGTCGACTTCGGCATTATCGATCCGCAAGCCCGGGCCCATCGAAGAAGACATTGAAATCTTGCGCACATACTTGCCCTTGGCGCCTGCTGGCCGTGCCTTGACGATGGCATCCAGGAAAGCATCAAAGTTTGCGCGAAGCTGTTCGTCCGAGAATGACATCTTGCCAATGCCTGAATGAATGATGCCGGCTTTTTCCACACGAAACTCTACCTGACCACCCTTGGCGGCCTTGATTGCCTGCTCCACATTGGGAGTGACGGTGCCAAGTTTGGGATTCGGCATGAGGCCTTTGGGGCCGAGAAGCTTGCCGAGTCGGCCCACGACGCCCATCATGTCAGGCGTGGCAATCACGCGGTCATAATCGAGGTTGCCGTTCTGCATGTCCTCCATCAGATCCTCGGCGCCGACCTTGTCCGCGCCGGCGGCTGTCGCCTTTTCGGCATTGTCGCCCCGGGCAAACACGGCAACGCGCACGTCCTTGCCGGTACCCGATGGCAACGACACCATGCCACGCACCATCTGGTCGGCATGGCGGGGATCGACACCAAGGTTGAGAGCGACTTCGATCGTTTCATCAAACTTGGTCGTCTTCACATCGCGCAGCATCTGCAACGCTTCATCAACACCGTAGGCCTTGTCGGCATCGAGCCGCTGCGTCAGCATCTTCTGCTTTTTCGTCTGCTGTGCCATCGTCTCAGCCCTCCACCACTTCAAGGCCCATCGAACGGGCGGAACCTTCGATGATCTTCGTCGCCTGCTCGACGTCGTTGGCGTTGAGATCCGCCATCTTCTGCTCTGCAATGGCAGCGACTTCGGAACGCTTGATCGTGCCGGCCGAAACCTTGCCAGGCTCCTTGGAGCCGGACTTGAGCTTGGCCGCCTTCTTCAGAAGGAAAGTTGCCGGCGGACTCTTGGTCGTGAAAGTAAACGAGCGATCCGCATAGACCGTAATGGTCGTCGGGATCGGCATGCTTTTTTCAAGGTCCTGCGTCGCGGCGTTGAACGCCTTGCAGAATTCCATGATGTTGACGCCGCGCTGACCGAGCGCAGGACCAATTGGCGGCGATGGATTTGCAGCGCCCGCGGGCACCTGCAACTTGATGTAACCGGTAATCTTCTTGGCCACAAAGCCACTCCTTTTCACACTGTCGGGCCATGGCGGCCCTCATGTTAAGCGGTCAGGCAGAATGCACGGCATCCCTCCCGCAAATTTGGCCGCTCAGGGCCAAAACTTCTTACTTGGCGAGTTCCACCTGCTCGAAGTCGAGCTCCACGGGGGTTGCACGACCAAAAATGGACACGCTGACTTTCACCTTGTTCTTGTCGAAGTCGAGCTCCTCAACAAGACCATTGAAGCTGGCAAAGGGGCCATCCAGAACCTTGACCGAATCGCCGATCTCGTAATCCACGCTGACCTCGCGGCGCGGCTGCGCGGCTGCTTCTTCGCGCGAGCCGAAATATCGAGCGGCTTCCTTTTCCGAGATCGCCTGCGGTTTGCCGCCCGAACCCAGAAATCCGGTTACCTTGGGTGTGTTCTTGATCAGATGGTAGATGTCATCGTTCAAGGACAGCTTGGCAAGCACGTAGCCAGGCATGAACTTGCGTTCTGTCTGCACCTTCTTTCCGCGCTTGATTTCAGTAATGGTTTCGGTCGGAATTTCCACCGCCTCGACCAGCTGGTCCAGTCCTGCACGCTCCGCTTCGGTGACGATCGCCTCGCGAACCTTGTTTTCAAAGCCCGAATAGGCGTGAATGATGTACCAGCGAGCCATATGCTATCCTAGACTGTAAAATATCGTGCTCAGGCGAGAGTCAGCAGCCAGCGAACGACCGCACCGAACAAAGTGTCGATCCCCAGAAAGAACATCGACAGGATCAGCATCATGATGCCGACGAATATCGCGGTCGTCACCGTCTCCTGACGTGTGGGCCACACAACCTTGGAACCTTCGGCCCGCACCTGGCGGATGAATTCGCCAGGACTCGTCTTGGCTTCGGAACCTGTCTTGGCCATCGTGTATCCTTGCGCCTAACCCTGTGTGATCCATGCCATTCCGGCAAATTGCAACATCGTATGGCCGCGCCGCCACGATCAAGTATCGGTATCGGCTGTCGAAATGTTCCATGTCGGAAAAACATGTGCCCCTTACCGCCCCCACGCACTGCTTGCAAGAGGGCCGGCCCAGCGCTCTGTTGCAACCGCCACAAGCAAGATCGCGCTGTTCAACCGGCCGCATGACCGATAATGGTGCCGCAAAAATAGGGAGGTAAATGAATGAGCGCTGCACCGCCGGCCAACGCGCTGATCGATCGGGTCACCAATATTTCCGATTTCATCTGGGGCGGAACCTGGGCCGGAGAGGAACTTATTCCGATCCCGCCGATGGTCATCGTACTGCTGGGCATCGGGCTCTACATCATGATCGGCTTGCGGTTCTATCCGGTGCGCAAGCTTGGCCCGGCCATTGTCGGCCTGTTCAAAAGCCGCAAGACCACCGGTGCAGGAGAGATCAGCCCCTTTGCCGCGCTTTCGACCGCACTGTCAGGGCAGGTCGGCACAGGCAATCTGGCCGGAGTCGCTACGGCTATTGCGCTTGGCGGGCCTGGCGCCATTTTCTGGATGTGGGTGACCGCGCTTGTCGGCATGGCCCTGGGCTTTGCCGAAGGTGCGCTGGCAATCCGCTTCCGCGAGAAAACCCCGGAGGGCACCTGGCGTGGCGGTCCGATGGTGTACATCACCCGGGGGCTTGGCCCCAAATGGACATGGCTGGCGGTGCTGTTCTGCATCGGTACGCTGTTTTCCGCGCTGGTGACCGGCAATTCCATCCAGTCGAACGAGGTCGCGAGCGGGCTCAACGAACTGTTCGGGATCGAACGCTGGCTGGGCGGCATGATCGTGGCCATTGCGGTATTCGCCGTCATTATCGGCGGGATCAAGTCGATCGGTTCCATTGCGGAAAAGATCGTGCCATTCATGGCAGCAGCCTACATCGTCATGGCCATCATCGCGATCATCCTAGATATTCAGGATATTCCGGAATCGTTTGCCCGCATCTTCAACGGAGCCTTCAACCTTCAGTCGGCCAGTGGCGGTTTTGCGGGCGCGGCAATCATCATCGCCATCCGGGCGGGCGTGGCGCGCGGGCTTTTCTCCAACGAGAGCGGGCAGGGTTCGACGCCCATCGCGCATGCCGTTGCGCAGACAGACGATCCTGAACAGCAGGGACGGATGGCCATGCTGGGCACGTTCATCGACACCATTGTCATCTGCACCATGACGGCGCTTGTCATCCTTACAGTGGAGGGTAATTTCACGCACACGCTGGCGAACGGCACGGTGGAGCAGGTCCGCCACGTATGGCAGTCGGACCTTGGCACGACGCAGCTTTCGGGCTTTGTCACCACATCCGCTGCTTTTGCAGCGGCATTCCCGCTGGCAATCGGGTCGGTTCCGCTCGGCACACTGATCGCGTCAATCGCGCTTATATTGTTCGTCTTCACCACTCTGCTCACGTGGAGCTATTACGGCGAACGTGCCATTACTTTCCTTTACGACCGCCTTCCAGGCGCGACCGCTGGTGGGGAGAAAGTCCTGCACATTATCTGGCGGGTCATCTGGTGCATCGGCATCTATGTCGGCGCAACGCAGCCTTCGCAACTTGTCTGGCGGTTGGGAGACATATCGAACGCTGCGATGGCGCTGCCCAATCTGGTGGCACTGGCGGCATTGTCGGGAGTGGTATTTGCCCTGTCCCGCGGCAAGCGTGATGCAGGCACGGATCACGAGGTGGCCATGCGCCACGACTGATCACGAGGCATTCCACACGTTCAGAACGATGGGATGCCGGTCGGGCATGCGGATCAATGGTCAAAGAATGGCAGGAGTGGAGGGACTCGAACCCACGGCCCTCGGTTTTGGAGACCGATGCTCTACCAACTGAGCTACACTCCTGCAGGTGGGCGGGCATGTATCTGCAACCCGAAAACTTTACAAGCGCCGATCGCCCCGATCGGTGACGAGCGGCAGCAAGGATGGTGACATCATCATGTGGCGTCGGCATGCTGACAGGATGATGAAGCACCTTCCTCACCCGCCGTCAGGGCTGATCGATCCACAATTGCTGATGCTCGCCTACCGTGGCGGAATATTCCCCATGGCCGATTCACGGGATGATCCGGAGATCGTCTGGGTAGAGCCGCGCCAGCGGGCCATCATCCCGCTCGATGGTATCCATGTCTCCCGTTCGCTGGCAAAAACGCTGCGGCAGGGCCGGTTTTCCGTGACCTGCAACACTGCGTTCAGCACGGTCGTCGATGCCTGTGCCGCCCCGCGCCCGGACCTTGCCGGTGAGGATGGAGAAAGCTGGATCAGCGAAAGGATCGCCGCGAGCTATTGCCTCTTGCATCGTATGGGGCTGGCGCACTCTGTCGAATGCTGGCGCGATGGCGTGCTTGCCGGCGGATTGTACGGCGTCGGCTTTGACCGGGTGTTCTGCGGCGAATCAATGTTCAGCCGGATTGCGGATGCCTCCAAGGTGGCGCTGTGCTGGCTGGTTGCGGCGATGCGGGCGTCACACCTTGAACTGCTGGACTGTCAGTTCATCACGCCGCACCTTGGGCGCATGGGCGCGCGTGTCATGGCGCAGGCCCAATACCTTGAACAGGTGCGCCAGGCCTGCCGCCCGGCAACCCCCGCCGATAATTATACCGCGTTGCCCGTGGGGTTCTCATCCGTGCTCGAACGCGCTTCTTCGCCTGGATACGACATTGCGCACTCCTTGACCCAGACGTCATAGATGGGATGTTCTACTACGTTAAGTGACGGGCTGCTCTTGAACAGCCACCCCGAAAACACCTTGGCGTAACGCGCATCAGGATCATTGCGTTGCGCAGTCTGGACCAGCACCTGCACGAACGCGCCCGTTTCCGGCTGATCCTCCCATGGGGCAGTGCGCTCGCATGCCTCAAGCCGGATGATTACATCCTCGATCCGCCGCTCCTCGCCCGGTCGCAGTTCCAGATCCTGAGTAATGCTGTTGCGCTTGTTGAGCAGGCCGATCGTTGCCACGCGCTCTGCCATGGGGGTGCCTTGGGGCAGGTCGAGCGTGGCCTCGAACGCGTCCTGATCGGCAGTGATGGTGCCGGTCGCAGGCGCATCGAGCTCAAACCGCTCCGGTTGAGGAGCCGCGACCTGCCTCTCGCAACCGGTCAGCGCCACAGCGGCACATGCTGCCACCAATGCGGTGCGGCCGGCCACTGGCATGTTCATTGATCGGGCGACCAAGCTTCGTAATCGCCTGTGGCGGGGGCCCGCACGCCGCCGCGTTCCAGCGCGCCGCTAGGCCGGTAAGCCTCTGACGTGCCTGTCCGGTTGGGCGTATAATCCACCTCCCAGATGCGCGCAGGCGGAAGCTCGCTTTCCGGGGTGCCGTCGAAATTGCCATGCAGCCAGCCGTGCCACTCAGGCGGAACACGGCTTGCATCATTGATGCCGTTGTAGATCACCCAGCGCCTTTCCCGGCCGCGTGTATCAGGCTTCGTGGCGCGATAATACACATTGCCCTGCGCGTCGGCGCCGACCCGCTGACCGTGCCTGCGGCTGTTCAGCAGAGTGCCGATAGTGGCACCGTTCCACCAGGTGAAGATCTTTGAAAGGATGCTCATTGCATCCTGCGATTAGCGGTGCCGCGCCTTGTGTGCAACAGCTTCAGCGGCCAGACACAGAATGTGCATCCCACTTGACCATGTCACCAGCACGAATGCCGAGCTGTGCCGCCTGTCCGCCTGCGATTTCAAGAACTGCAGCTACGCTCCTGCGTGAGCTGATCGGATGGAGCGAATAGGGTGTTGCGTCAGCTATGATGCTTTCGATCCTGCCATCGGGCGCAATGAAGATGATGTCGAGCGGGATGACGGTGTTCTTCATCCAGAAGCTACGCTGCTGCGGCGGATCGTTGGGGAAGAGCATGCCGTCCTTGTCCGCCAGTTCGGTACGGAACATCAGCCCCTGCGCTTGCTGCTGCGCAGTCTTGGCGTATTCGACGGCGAAAACATGCCAGATTCCATTGCTGACGATAGTGAGCGGAACGATCGGTAAACCCGATAGCTCGTGCACCGCCGCAGTGCTGGAGACGGCAGTGGCAGAGGCGGCATCGGGCGCCGAGCTTCCCGTCTGCGTTGGCGCCGTGCACGCGCCAGACAGGAACAACAGCGCCATGGCCGTGAAGTTCACAGAAGATTTAACGATCTTCATTGTCAATCATCCTCGTTCCAGCTGCGCAGGCACTCCTGGTCGCCTTCTGTAATATCCGCCTCTGCCAGATCCATCTGCTCGACCCATTGCTGTGCAGTGGCGACGTCAGATGCATTGATGATGGTGCGGGCGCTTTCAAGGTCGTGACCGGCTCGCAACATTGCGGCAAGCTGTTTTTCACGGGTTTTGCGATCTTCTGGCGGGTGCCCCTCCTTGCCAAACGGACCGAAGCGCCGTTTTCGCGCAAGCCGCAATGCAGCCGCGCGCATGCGGGACGGGGCAAATGCTGCACGATCATCCTTGGCAACACCTGCTGCATCAAGCACTGCAGCAATGCGGCGCTTCCCATACCCTTGCCGCAGAAGGCTGCTGGTTTTTGCCTTTGCAAATTGTTCGTCATCGATCCAGCCATTGGCAACGAAGCGAGCGACAAGGGCATCCAGATCGACAGGCGGCTCTTCGGCCGTCCAGCCCCGTTCGCGTATCTTGCGCAAGCAGTAATCCTGCAGTTTTCTGCCAGTGGTCGCAAACCGCGCCACGTAAGCAAGCGCCATCTCCTCCAGCCGCGCGGTCGTAAGCGGCGGCGCGGCCCTTGCGCCTTTGCGCCTGTCACTATATCGACTTTGATCCCTGTCCATCAGGATCAGGCGATGCCACATTACGGCCGCGTTGAAAATGAAGACAGGCATGAGGACACGCCTGTGCATGGCAAGCGCTGTAATCCGGTACGGCATGTAAGCCGGCATTCATGCGCTGGACGCCATAGGCCGGAAGACGAACAGCGCTGTCAGAAACACATGGCGCACAACAGGGTGGGGGCAGGGAGATTGTCATGATGCAGCATGCAGGAGCCGAAATGCTCACGCCCGCCGATCTGTGCCCCACGCCCAATGACGATGTCCTGCCCCGGCGCCTGTCTGATTTTACGACCTTTGCCGATGCGCTTGATTATGCGGCAAAGGGGCGGCGTGGACTGAACTTTCACGATGCGCGGGGCCGGCTGGTAGAGCCCTATCCGTATTCGCAATTGCGCAGCGATGCCGTTGCAATGGCGCAACGGCTGGTCGCGCACGGGGTCCGTCCCGGTGACAGGATCGCGCTCATTGCAGAGACCGGCAGTGCCTTTGCAGCGCTGTTCTGCGGCGCGATCTACGCCGGCGCCTGGCCGGTACCCCTGCCGCTGCCAACAAGCTTCGGCGGCAAGGATAGCTACATCGAGCAACTGGCTATTCAGCTTGCCAGCTGCGATCCGGTCATGCTGATGTATCCTGCCGAAATAGAGGCAATGGCGGAGGCTGCCGCGCATCAACAGGGATGCAGTGGCATCGATTGGGATGTGTTTGCAAAGACACCTGCACTCGACGTTCCGCTGCCGACCCTTCGGGCCGATGACATCTGTTATCTCCAATATTCCTCAGGTTCCACGCGGTTTCCGCATGGCGTTGCCGTCACGCACCGCGCGCTGCTCAACAATCTGGCGGGCCATTCGCACGGCATGGCGGTGACGGACGGCGACCGGTGCATCAGCTGGCTGCCATGGTACCATGACATGGGTCTGGTGGGATGCTTCTTGTCGCTGATCGCCAATCAAATGTCCGGCGACTATCTCAAGACGGAGGATTTTGCGCGGCGCCCCCTGGCGTGGCTCGACCTCATCAGCCGCAATCCAGGGACCACGCTCTCCTACTCGCCGACCTTTGGATATGACATTTGCGCCCGGCGCATTTCCAGCCAGTCGAGCGTTGCCGACAGGTTTGACCTTTCCCGCTGGCGCGTTGCCGGCAACGGTGCGGACATGATCCGTCCCGATGTCATGCAAAGCTTTGTCAATGCCTTTGCCGAGGCAGGTTTCAAGGCCAGCGCCTTTACTCCAAGCTATGGCCTTGCCGAAGCGACGCTGGCCGTCACGATCATGCCGCCGGGCGAAGGCATCTGCGTGGAACTTGTCGCAGAAGAACGGCTGTCCGGCTGCCCGCGCGACCTGTCGCGTCCCGCCCGCTACCGCGCGATCGTCAATTGTGGCAAGGCGGTTCGCGACATGGAGGTGGAGATCCGCGGGGAACATGGCCACGTTCTGCTTGATCACGCGATCGGCAAGGTATGGTGCCGCGGACCTTCTGTCATGCATTCCTATTTCCGCGACCCCGAAGCGACCGCTGCCTGCCTCGTCGATGGCTGGCTTGATACCGGTGACATGGGATATATGGCGGACGACTACCTGTTCATCGTCGGTCGGGCAAAGGACATGATCATCATCAATGGCAAGAACCACTGGCCCCAGGATATCGAATGGGCGGTCGAACAACTGCCCGGTTTTCACCAGGGGGACATTGCCGCTTTTGCACTTGAGCTGCCTGGTGGAGAAGAAACGCCGGCGGTCCTGGTCCATTGCCGCGTATCCGATCCAGATGAACGGATTCGCCTGCGCGACAGTATCCGCACCAAAGTGCGCGCGATCACCGGCATGAACTGCGTGGTGGAACTGGTCCCGCCCAAAAGCCTCCCGCGCACCAGTTCAGGAAAGCTGTCACGCGCCAAGGCAAAAAAGCTCTATCTTGACGGAGAGATTGCGCCCTACCCTGTCGCTGCATGACCCATCATGAAGACCATAGCAGCGGCCAGATGACGATCGCCAGCCCGATCATCCCGGCTGCCCACACCAACGAGCGCAATCTGGGAACGCCCGCCCAGTAAAGCGGCAGGTAGATGACCCGCGCGCCCAGCCAGATCCAACCGCCAAGCCCGGTCCAGAAACCCGCCTTGCCGCCGATCACCACACCCAGCAGAGCTATGATCGCGATCGGCAGCGTCTCCATGTAATTTGCCCGCGCACGTCCAAGCCGTCCCACCATCGGGTCGGCCGGTGGTAACGCTTCATCGCGGGCACCCATGTTCCATTCACGCCCATATTGCTTCGTCTTGTAATACCCCTCCACCATGATGTGCACCAGCAGCAGGATGGCAGCGTAGACAAGAATCCGGATCTCGACGGCAAGCATGGCAATCCTTTCTCGGCGGCCTTTTTTCAGCGGCCCTTGTTCAGCGGGGGCGGCGGTCCGCTCATTGAAACTCGTCAACCATTGCCGCGTCAGCATCCGGCGATGCCCATGTCACTTCAACAATGCTGTCCTCTGGACCCGATTGCGTCAAGGTACGCACACCAAGCGCGCTCAATCGCTCCTGTGCAAGAGCGGTCAGCGCGTCAGGGCCGGTAAGCAGGACCGGTGCATCAATGCGTCGCCCCGCCCAGGCGACCAGGCCGAGAGCGGCAAGGCCCTGCTGCGTCGGGGCGCCATCGGCAAACGTCACCTCAGGCAGAGGCCTTGCAGGCGGGTCAAGCATGATGGACCAGTCAGGAACGCGGACGGCAATACGCCGCTCAAGCGCCCGATAAGTCGCAAGGCCGGCACCCGGCAGCGGTTCCACCCGGACAGTGGCACGGCGACGCTCACGGTCGATCAGGATTTCTTCTTCGGACACACCGGCAATCAATGCCATACGTTCCGTCAGATCCCGGACCTGCTGATCGGCGCCCGCACGGCGGCGAGCCTGCGCACCGGCAATCTCCGCAGCCTCGGCCGCACTTGCGGTCGTGCCGACGAGGAATTGTTCCAGATCCAGTCTGACTGTCGTCCCCATCAGGTCTGTAAGGTAGCGGTTCGCCGTCGCCTGCGCCCCATCCTTGAGGTCCGGCGTCAGAACAGTTGCCGAAATCAGGATTGGTTCAGCCTTGAAATCGACATTTATTTCGGAGATGCGCGCCTGCTCGGGGAAAAATTTCAGAATGGCACCGTTCACAAGCCGCTGCGAATTGGCTTCCCAGGCAATCTGGCGCAGCGACAGCCCCAGCGGCACGATCAGCACGATAAAGGCTGCAACCACGATCATCCCCTGCAGGCGAGTTTCGTTCTTGCCGCCCTGCCCGACCCGGAACCCATATAACTTGGCCATGACCATTGCCGTCAGCGCAATGGTGACAAGGTTGGTGAGATACAGCACCGACGCACCTGAAAATACGGTCCAGTTCCAGGTCGCTACACCAAAGCCGACAACGGCAAGCGGCGGCATCAACGCAGTTGCAATGGCCACTCCGACAATAGCGCCTTCACGCCCGCGGATCATTGCGTAGGCGCCAGCAAGTGCGGAGAACAGCGCCACGCCAAGGTCAAAAAGGTTGGGACGGGTGCGGGCGGCGATTTCCGGCGTGACAGTCTGTAGCGGAGACAGCGCGACGATCAGCGCGCAAAACGCGATCGACAGCAGGCTGCCCAGCACCAGCGCACGCAGTGATTTGCGCAACCACAGATAGTCACCCGTTGCGAGCGCGAATCCAAGGCCGATGATCGGCCCCATCAGCGGCGAAAGCAGCATAGCGCCGATCACCACCGCAGGAGAGGAGAGCAGCAGCCCAAGCATCGCGATGCCCGCCGACATCGCCAGCATGAACAGATAGCGAGCAGACATCATCGCTTCTTCGCGACGGGCGGAAATTACTTCGGTCTGGTCGACGCTGGCAGTGACGCTGTGTTGCCACCAGAGCCGCCATGACAGCACGGCATCTTTCCAGCTGTCGCGCAATCGCACTGCGGTCCAGGGCTCATCGGCCATTGCGTTTTCCTGTTTCAACAGGCCATGCTTGCCTGCACCGTCGTGTTGCGCGCCCATATCGCGGCAGGTGATCCCCTGTCGAGCTTATCCAGTACTGGACGCGCTTGAAACAGGACCGAGCGGGGCACCGATGTAAATACAACCTCGTCCGGCACCAAAACAGGCACTGGACGTTCTGCTCCTGCCAATGGAAAATGAACCGTTTTTTGGGTTGAACCCATACCACACCACGCTTGCAACAGCAGGCGCCGTCATCATCCTTGCCTATTGGCTGCCGCGGTTCCTTTCCCGCAAGCAACCAGCAGCGTCTGCCTTGCTTATTGTGCTCGGCATGGTGAGCTTTGCGTTCGTGCCCGGCTTGCCGTCCGCGATCGATCCCCGCGATACACCAGCGCTATGGGAACTGACGAGCGAATTGGCAGTCATCATTGCCTTGTTCAGCACCGGGTTGAAGATCGATACCCTTTCGAACTGGGCACGCTGGCGGCCGACGGTGCGTATGCTGGCAGTGGCCATGCCTCTCACCATTGGTGCCGTTGCCCTGCTTGGCTGGTGGGCCGCAGGGCTGACCGTTGCCGGTGCTGTGCTGCTGGGTGCCGTGCTGGCCCCGACAGATCCGGTGCTGGCGGGCGACATCCAGGTGGGCCCACCCACCGAGGGGGGCGAGCATCCGATCCGCTTCACGCTCACAACCGAAGCCGGGCTGAACGACGGGCTGGCGTTTCCCTTTGTGTATCTTGGCCTGTTGCTGGGTTCCGTCGGCGTGGCCAGTGCGTCTGACCTCTTAACATGGGTAGCGCAGGATGTGATTTACCGCATTCTTGTGGGAACAGTGCTCGGAGCATTCATCGGCTGGGTTCTGGGACGTATAATCTTCAGCATGCCGTCGGGCAATTCGCTGGCCAAGACAGGATCAGCAGTTGTGGCAATGGCAGGCGTGCTCCTCGTCTATGGTGTTACCGAACTGGTCGAGGGGTATGGGTTCATTGCCTGCTTCGTTGCTGGTGTTGCCTTGCGCCGGGTAGAGGCCGACCATGCCTTTCACAAGCGCCTGCATGACTTCAACGAGGCCATCGAACACGCGCTTACCTCGCTGCTGCTGGTGCTGATCGGTGGCATCTTTCCCAGTCTGTGGAGCGAACAGACGCTTGGTTCAGTGCTGATCGCGGGGGCGCTTGTGTTCATCATCCGTCCGGCTGCCGGCATGCTGGCGCTGACGCGTACCGGACTTGCTGCGCGCGACCGGCTCGTTGTGGCATTCTATGGCGTACGCGGTATCGGGTCGATCTATTATCTGGGTTTCGCCGCTGTTCACCTGGAGTTCCAGAACGAAGGGGAGCTATGGGCGATCGTCGCGCTTACCATACTTCTTTCCTCGATGGTCCACGGGCTGACTGCCGGTGCCGCTGTGAAGCGGGCTGAGGAAAGGACCGATGCAGGTCCAGCTACAGGGAACCGCGCCAGCCCATCCTGATCTTCATGGCGGTCGGCCTGCCATACTGATCCCGCTGCCATGCCGATCTGGCTGCTCTGGCATCATGCTGGCAGCGTCGCGGTGACGCACATTGCCGCCTTTCCATATCGTCTGTGCGCCTTATGCAGTGGTTCATGACAACACCGAATCAGGCCGACGCGCCGCAGCCGTCTCTCCCCACTCTCGACCTGTGGCCAATCGGCAATTGCCAGGCATCCGCGCTGATCGATCGCGAGGGCAGCTTCGTGTGGGGCTGCCTGCCGCGGATAGATGGTGACCCTGCGTTCTGCTCGCTGCTTGATCATGGCCGCAGCCCCGACGATGCAATCGGCTTCTGGAAAGCCACGCTCGAAGGCGGCCGGGTCATTGCGCAGGAATATATCCGCAATACCCCGATCCTCAGGACGGAATACGCCGACGATGAAGGCAATGCGATGGAGATCATCGATTTCTGTCCCAGGCTGCGGCACAAGGGGCGCATGTATCGTCCGGTCGCCTATGTGCGCATCGTGCGGCCGATCACCGGCAGCCCGCGCCTGCGCATGGCGCTTCGTCCCGCCAGCAACTGGGGTGCGGATGCGCCGGAGCGCAGTTTCGGGTCGAGCCATGTCTCCTTTCGCCATCCGATCATGGCAATGCGGCTGACCACCGACGCGCCGGTCGGACTGGTGCAGCAGGAAACGCCGTTCCGGGTCGAAAGCCCGCTGCACTTCTTCTTTGGCCCGGACGAGAGTTTTGCCGTGTCGATCGCGGCGGGCATCGAGGAGATGCTGACGCAGACGATCAAGGAGTGGCAGCATTGGGTGCGCGGGCTGGCGATCCCTTTCGAATGGCAGGACGCCGTCGTTCGCGCCGCCATTGGACTGAAGCTTTGCCAGCACGAGGATACAGGTGCCATTGTTGCCGCGATGACGACATCCATTCCCGAACATGCGCACAGTGGCCGCAATTGGGATTACCGCTACTGCTGGATCAGGGACGCCTATTTTACCGTGCAGGCGCTGAACCGGATCGGCGCGCTCGATGTCCTGGAAAGCTATCTGGGCTATCTGCGCAACATCGTCGACAATGCGCATGGCGGCAAGATCCAGCCGCTTTACGATGTGCGTGGCAACGCCGAACTCCTCGAATGGGAGGCGCCGCACCTTGCCGGCTACCGCGCCATGGGGCCGGTGCGCGTAGGCAATGATGCCTGGCGGCAGGTGCAGCATGATGTTTACGGCCAGATCGTGCTGTCGTCGGCGCAGGGCTTTGCCGACCGACGATTGCTGCGCCTTTCAGGAAGGGAGGACTTCTGTTCGCTCGAAAAAGTTGGCGAATATGCGCTCCGGGTCTGGAATACCCCCGACGCCGGCTTGTGGGAATTGCGCAATTCAGTGCATGTGCACACCTATTCCGCCGCCATGTGCTGGGCAGCAGCTGACCGGCTCGCGCACGCAGCGCAGATCCTGAACCTGCCGGAACGGGAGGAATACTGGAAACAGCATGCCGCCGCCATGCACGAGCAGATCATCGCGCACAGCTGGCGCGAGGACAGCCAGGCATTTTCCGCCACCTTTGACGGCGACACGCGTGACGCCAGCGTGCTGCAATTGCTGGACCTGCGGTTCATTTCCAAGGACGATCCGCGCTTTCATTCCACGCTTGCCGCGCTTGAAGATGCCCTGCGCCGTGGCGATTACATGCTGCGCTACGACAGCGAGGATGATTTCGGCGTGCCGCACAGCGCGTTCAATGTCTGCACTTTCTGGCTGATCGAGAGCCTTTACCGCACCGGGCGGGCGGACGAGGCGCGGGTGCTGTTCGAAATCATGCTCGACCGGCGCACCGGTGCCGGCATGTTGAGCGAGGATATCGACCCGCGCACACTCGAGCTATGGGGCAATTACCCGCAGACCTATTCGCTGGTCGGGATCATCAATTGCGCTGTCATGCTGACGAAAAGCTGGAACGAATATCGCTGAGGACGTCAGTTGCGGTCAGTTTATCGCTTCTTCGCCAGCGTTCCCGATTGATTGCAGATCCTGACCGAGCCCGCGCACCGTGTTACAGCCGGTCAGCACGAAAACTGCTGTCATCATCAGGGTCAATGCGCCTGCCTGTTTTATCCGTCGCATGGGTGGTGCTGTATCCTCTGGTCAGGTTATGCCCTGTCTTGTGCCGGCAACATCATGCAATTGCAGGCGCCGTCAAGAGACAAGGTGGCTTCGCCGCTTGAACCCCGGCGCTGCGACCGCTAATTCGGACAGCAGAAATAACGGGCGCACACTCCGCCAGACAGGAAATTCATGGCCGAAACCCAAACCGCTACTGCCCAGGCAATCGAGCTGAAACTCGACGCGCCGGAACCTGTGCCCCATGTGAAGCCTGAAAGGGCGTCGGGGCTGGTTCCTGTAACTGACGAAAAGAAAGCCCGGCTCGATGAGAAGGTCGAGGATTTCGTTGCCGATCTCATTGCGCATGATGCCAATTCGCCGGAATTTGGCAAGAAGATCGACCAGCTTACCAATATGGGCCGCAAGGAAATTGCCGCTGCCGCAAACCAGTCCAACCGCTTTCTCGACCGCCCCGTTCGCGCCATGGACAAGGACAATGGCGTAGGCGCCGACCTTGCCGAACTGCGCCGCACGGTGGAGGATCTTGACCCCGGCCGCAAAGGCAAACTGTCCGCGCCGCGCAAGATCCTTGGCATCATCCCGTTCGGCAACAAGCTGAAACGCTATTTTGACAGCTACGGTTCGGCGCAAGGGCACATCCAGGCGATCCTTGCCCGGCTAGCGTCGGGCAAGGACGAATTGCTGATGGACAACGCCAGCATCGATGTGGAGCGCCAGAAGCTTTGGGGAGCGATGGGCGATCTTGAACAGATGATCCACCTGTCGCGCACCATGGACTCCACGCTGGAAGAAGCCGCCAGCGATCTCGATATTTCCGAGCCTGCCAAGGCAAAAGCGCTTCGTGAAACAGCCTTGTTCTACACGCGGCAACGCACGCAGGACCTGCTGACGCAGATGGCGGTTTCGGTGCAGGGTTATCTGGCGCTCGACCTGGTGAAGAAGAACAATGTCGAACTCGTAAAGGGTGTCGATCGTGCCAGCACGACCACCGTGGCGGCGTTGCGCACCGCAGTGACGGTTGCGCAGGCGATGACGAACCAGCGGCTGGTGCTGGGCCAGATCACTGCATTGAACGAAACAACCGCCGGCATCATCGATTCCACCGGCACTCTGCTGCGTGAACAGACCGGCCGCATTCACGAACAGGCTGCGTCGAGCACGATCCCGCTTGAGACGCTGCAACGCGCGTTCCAGAACATCTACGAGACGATGGACAACATCGATGCCTTCAAGCTGAAGGCGCTGGATGCGATGAAACAGACGGTGGACACGCTGTCCGACGAGGTCGAGAAGTCACGTGGCTACATCGCCCGCGCCGAAGGTGCCTCGCAGGCGCGAATCGAGGGCAACAGCTCTGCACTGAGCATCGAGGGCTGATGGCCGACAGCACACGCGACAGCGACCGGATCATGGCGGCAGCGCGCCGCTCGCTTGTCGATCAGCGCAAAGGGGGCAGACGCTCGATCGGGCAGGGTTCGGCACAATTGCGCGCAACGCATCGCAAGGCAAAGCTGACCCGCATGCTGATGGCGGTGTTCGCGATCGTCATTGCCGCCATGGGGGTCGGCCTGTTTGTCGGTGCGTTGGGTTTTGAAGGCCTGTTCGTGACAATCCTTGCCATCATCGTCGCTATATTCGTGCTGTCGAAATTTCCACGTCTGACTGCGCCAACGCGTGACACGCTTGATCGCGGCAATCTGCAGCAGAATGTCGCACGCACTGAACTGTGGCTGGAAGCACAGCGTCCCATGCTTCCGGCGCCTGCTATCCGGATAATCGACCAGATCGGCTTGCAGCTTGATGGGTTGAGCGAACAGTTGCAGCATGTGCCAGCCAACACTCCTTCTGCGGCCGATATCCGCCGGCTGGTCACTGAACATCTGCCGCAGGTCGTCTCCAGCTATTCTGCCATTCCGCAGCAGTTACGCAGCGAGGAGCATGGCGGCGCAACTCCTCACCGTCAGCTCGAGGATGGTCTGACCCGGATCAGCTCGGAAATCGACCGGGTCACGCGCCAGCTTGCCGAAGGCGCACTGGACGATCTGGCAGTGCGCACCCGCTTTCTGGATTATCGTTATGGCGACGAACTTACACCACCAGGTGAAGAGACAGACGTTGCGGACACCGGCGCAAGAGGCCTGCTCTTGACGCAGCCCAAAGCAGGGGGCACCGACGCGACGCAGATCGACCAAAGGAAGCCCGACTAATGCGTGTTGCCGTATCCCATTCGCTTACCCGCGCAGAGGTGCGCCGCCGTCTGGACGCCAAGCAGGACAGCCTGGCCTCTTTTGTCCCGGGCGGCATGGCCGACATCGAGACGCGTTGGCAAAGCGAGGATCGGATGCTGATGATCATCCGTGCCATGGGGCAGCAACTTACGGGCCATGTCGACATTGAGGATAATCAGGTGGTCTTCGACATCGAACTGCCGCCTGCCCTCTCCTTTGTCGAGCCGATGATCAAAGGCTCTCTCGAGGAGAAGGGACGCAAACTGCTCGCCTGATCGTTTGACGGCAACGAGTCTGATGACAAGCAGCTTCGACCTTCGTCGAACATCAGCGACAGTGTAACTTCAGCAACCGTGTCATGTCAGAAACCGTGTCACGTCAGGAACTGAGACATTGTCAGGAACAGGGGCGAGCAATCAGGCACAACCCGTCTTGGGCAAATTGGACGGCTTCGATGGTCGGCGCCATGCCACACGCGCCGGGCTCCACCTCGGTCTCTCCGACAATTACGCTCCGGTCCAATGGGATCACCAGCAGCGGCCGCTTGTAATCCTGACGCACGGCATCATCAGGTGATCCGTCCAGGCGATCGAGCAGAAAATAAGGCCCGCTGACCAGCCGCTGCGCTCCGCGTTCAGGCAGGTGCCGACGCAAGGTGCTGTCGTGCGGCTCACCTCTGGCAACGTCAATTCCCCGGTCAAGGTGCAGTTCGCGCGGCCGGCCATAGTCAAACAGTCGATATGTGATGTCGCTGTTCTGCTGAACTTCGATCAGGCTGACACCAGCCCCTATCGAATGCACGGTATTTGCCGGAATATAGAAGAAATCGCCGCGCGCCACCGGGTGCCACACCAACAATTCCTCAATGGAACCATCGAGCGCGGCACGACGCATTGCGTCCGCCTCGATCCTTTCGGCAAACCCTACGCCCAAGGTAGCGCCCGGCTGCGCGTCGATCACGTACCAGCATTCATCCTTGCCACGCGACCCGGCACCCGAAGCACGAGCCTGGCTGCCGTTCGGATGCACCTGGATCGACAGCTTTTCATCGGTGAAGAGATACTTTACCAGCAAGGCGTCAAAGAGCGGATCGGGTTCGAACCAGATTTCCCCAATTCGTTCGTCGCCGCTGTTGCTAAACGGCGTGGGCAGATCAAATCGGCCCCACGGTTTCTTTACGCGGCTGGTCTTGAGCAATGAAGGTGTAATGCCCATCAGCGTTCCACTCCGCGAAGATGGCCAACCTTTTGCGCGCCAAGTGCCGTGGTCACCAAGATGTCATTTCCATCCACAACAACAATCACGTCGTCAAGCCCGATCACCGACACAGAAGGTCCGTCGGTGTCCACCATGACATTGCGGCAATCGACCAGTTCCACCTTGCCGCGCTGCACATTGCCATCGCCGTCCGCGGTCCTGACTGCGCGCAACGCATGCCAGTTTCCGATGTCAGACCAGCCCATCGTGGCCGGCACCATGGCTGCTGCGCGTGTGTTTTCCATGACTGCATGATCAACCGATTCGCCTTGTACATCGGCAAAGCTGTTCGCGTCGGGGAAGAACCGCTGCCCGTCAGTCTGGCCGCTCCTGATCGCTTCTTCGACCGCGATTGCCATTTCGGGCCGATGGCTGACCAGCTCATCAACAAAGGTGCCGGCGCGGAAGGCAAAAATTCCGCCGTTCCAGCTATATTGACCCGTCGCCAGCAATTCCCGTGCAGTGCCAACATCGGGTTTTTCGATGAAACGCTCGACCTGGTAACCCAGATCACCGATCGGCTTGCCCTGCCGCAGATAACCAAAGCCGGTCTCTGGATGTGTGGCGGCAATACCGAAGGTCACCAGCCACCCCTGTGCAGCCAGTTCTGCCGCCTTGCGTGCCGCCGCGATGAAGGCCTGGGTGTCCTCGATGTGGTGATCGCTGGGGCAGACGAGCATGACAGCGTCGGCTGGCAGCGAAAAGGCCGCAAGCGCGATTGCAGGGCCGGTGTTGCGGGCAGTGGGTTCAACGATGATCCGCACTTCGGTGCCGCATGACTGCTGTTCGACAAGATCGAGTTGGGCCTCGTTCGTGACAACCACTGGCGTGGTGAACAGATCAGGATCGCTGCACCGCTCGAGTGTCTTGCAGAACAAGGGCGTGTCATCCACGAGCGGAATGAAAGGCTTTGGCCGCGCCGTGCGCGACCGTGGCCACAGCCGAGTGCCGCTTCCGCCGCAAAGCACCACCGGAACCATTGTCGTCATATCGTCATCTCATCATTTCGCGACAGGTCCGGACCAGTCGAGTGATTGCAGCAGCTCATCAATCGTTACGGTCGCAAAGCCGACCGCGCTGTCGGATATGCCGTAAGGAAGCAGAACCCGCTCACATACGACGAGCGCTCCGCAACTGTATACCACATTGGGAACATAGCCGGACCGATCTGCATCCTCTGCCCACAATATCGGGGTTCGGCTGCGTGCCAAAACCCGCGAAGGATCATCGCGATCCAACAACGCGCAACCGAGCGAATATTTCCGCATCGCGCCTACGCCATGAGTGAAAAGCAACCAGCCATGCTCGGTCAGGATCGGGCTGCCGCAATTGCCGATCTGGATGAGCTCCCACGGAAACTGCGGCTCCATCAACAAGACACCTTCATCATCCCAACGGTCAATCCGGTCGGAAAACATCAGGAACAGGTTTTTGCCGTCCTGGCGACCGATCATGGCATAGCGGCCGCTGATCTTCTGCGGAAACAGCGCCATTCCCTTGTTGCGCCCGGCCTGTCCCTCGATCGGTTCGAGCGTGAAGCTGCGAAAATCGCAGGTGCGCAAAAGCTCTGAGCGGATGCCCTTGCCGTTATAAGCAGTATAGGTGCCAATCCATTCATAATCCTGATTGCCGTGGTCGAAGCGGGTCAGGCGCAGATCCTCCAGGCCCCCTGCCTGCTGCTCGGTAACAGGGAAGATGACGGTGTTGGAAAGGTTGGTATCTTTCTGGCGGTGCACGGTAACCGCTCCTTCGCCAGCATTGTGCGCGTCCCTGCCGTCGAGTGCGGTGGCAAAGCTTGCCTGCGGCCACAGCTTGAACGACCCGTCACAATCAAGGATACCTTCGCGAAAGGCGATTGAACTGATGTGCCCCTCTCCAACGGTCCGCAAGCTCAATACAAAGCGACAGCAATCAGGCTCCAGCCCCGATTGGTCGGGATGGGGCACAATCGACGGGTTCATGATGGCCGCAGCGGCATAGCTGTATTCATGGCAGAAGAAGGCACCGATCAGCTTCTTGCGCTTGGCGCTGAAACGGGCCGGATCCAGCGCCAGCGCCTGCTCCACCTCGTCATAGCGCTTCACGAACATGTTTTCAGTCTGCCAATGGCGTTCCGAAAAATCCTTGAGGACTCGCTTGTATTCCCGATCGACACAATTCGGAGAGAGCGCGGCGATATCGTCCACCAGTTGCATGGCCCGGCTGCCTCCGGCACCGCTGGCCTGCCAGCCAAGATGAAACGGCCTCAGGACAACGCGCGAAGGATCGGCATCAAGCCGTTCATCGCAAATCTTCAGCGGCGACTTCACGCTTTTGGTGCCGTGCAAGAACATCTCCCCTCTTTCGGTCTGCCTGCGTTCTGTCAGGCTGTTTGTCGCCGGGTTGCAATCTTGCAAGGCCCGCAATCGCGTAGTGAGACAGCTGGAATGCCAGTATTGATTCCGCTCCGCAATTGCGGTTCGGTCCGCGTGCGGTAATACCATCCCTGCAGCGCCCATCGGTCAGATCGGCGAGAACCGCGCCACGGTCGTTTTGCCCGAAAAACCAGAGATACGCCATGCGCGCATGATCAAACCAGAACGGATCAGGTTCTGCAAGATATGCACTTGCCGCGGCTTCGATCGTCGCCTGCGCCTCGAGCGGCTGCTGATCGAAGGGCAGAAAATCATGCAGCCGCCCATGTGTATCGGAACCAACTGGCCTGAAAAAGCCTTTTGCCGATACCTGCTGCGCGTTGATCCAGCGCAGGCTCGACAAGCCCGCCTGCAGCCATTCCTCGTTGCCGCAGATCCGCCCGGCCTCGATCAGGGCCTGCGAAAGACGCGGATTATCGTACCCCAGCACCGCTTCGAACCACGCCCAGTCAGGCCGGCGCGCTGCTGCCAGCAGACGGCATAACAACGCTCCGCCACGCTCCAGCAAGGCACGCGCCGGGGCGTTGTCGCTCTCGTGCTCCAGCCTGCCGACCGCCCCCAACATGGCAAAGGCGACGGCGCGTGGTGATTGCAGTTCCTCGATCATGGGCACAGCTTCGTCAAACAGCGTCTTGGCCCACCAGACCAGTTCGCCATTACGAGCCTGCGCGGCGGTCTGACCCAGCACCCACAAGGCCCGTCCATTGCTGTCATCTGAGCCGACAGCTTCACACCACTGGCGGTCAAAGCCGAGAAAATTGCGAAATCTTGCAAGCTGCGGATCCCATGCATGCTGCACGAAAGCAGCAAACCGGTGTGCCCATTGAATTGCTTCAGCATCGCTCATGGCATCGGCAACATTGACAAGCATCAGCGCGCGGGCGTTATCGTCAAGACAATAGCCGCGCAGCCGGTCCGGAACAGTGCCGACGGCGTGCTGATACATTCCGCAATCGTCGCACATTGCCATAAATCCGGCGAGCCCCGGCGTCGCCAGCAGCGGCTGCACCATGCGTGGGGCGTTGGTGACAGCTCCCTCGATCAAGGTTGCGACCGCATCGGCAAAGCAGGGCCAGATCGTCTGGCGTCCGCGGGCATAGGCGCGCCGTTGCACCGCTTCGAGGCGTTGCGGACTGTCGAGAAGATCAATCACGCTGGTGGCGATTGCATCGGCATTGTCAGGATCAATCAGCACGCCGACACCATCGGCCAGCAATTCCCTGGCATGCAGGTAAGGCGTCGATACGACAGCCTTGCCAAGCGCGACCGCGTAGCTGAGCGTGCCCGAAGTCGACTGCTGCATACCGGGATAAGGCGTTATGTAGATGTCGCAGGCCTCGAGCTGGTCCAGCAGTTCGTCAGTGTCGACAAAGCGGTTGTCCCACACCAGATGATCCGCCACGCCGAGTTCCTGCGCCAATTTCTCCAGCGACATGCGGTAGCCTTCGCCATCACGCGCGATGAGACGGGGGTGCGTGGCACCGACGATGCGATAGATGACATCGGGATGACGGCTCACGATGCGCGGCAAAGCCCTGATCGCCTGCTCCAGCCCTTTGCCGGGGCCAAGCAAGCCAAAGGTGGTGAGCACCCGCCGGTCTGCAAGGCCAAGCTTTTCCTTGAAGACCGACTGCCGCCCAAAGGGCCGGTCAGGCGCGCCGTGCTCGATGATGGTTACGCGATCTTCTCCCACACCATAAAGCGATTTGAGCAGATTGGCGCCATGGCGCGACATGACCATCACGCGCGAAGCACGATCGAGCAAATGCGCAAGGATCATGCTTTGCCGCTCTGAAGGTTCGGCTAGCACTGTGTGCAGAGTAAGAATGACAGGCGCTGCGACGCGATCGACCAGATCGAGAACTGCATCGCCACACTCTCCGCCGAAAATGCCGTATTCGTGCTGAATCCAGACAGCATCGGCGCCGCTTTCATTGATCTGCCGTGCCGCACGCCGATAATCGTCAGGACGTTGTTCGCCAATCGTGCCGGCAATCACATCGCCATGATGCGCGACCGGATCCTCGTCGGTTTCATCGACCATCGCATAGACACAGATCCGCACCTCCGGGTGGAACTCCTGCATCTTTTCGACAACGTCACTGGCAAAGGTGGCGATGCCGCAACGCCGCGGCGGGTAAGTGCCGACCATCGCGATCTGCCGGACAGACTTCTGCGTCGCGGACGCAACTCTGCGGTTAGGCATGTTGTTGTCGCAGAACATTGCCACCACGCCCGACGTGCTGCCTTGAACCATACCCACCACCTTTAAAAAGAAGTTAAACCTTCAATCCATACGGTAGCCAAATGGTTCCTCGCAGGTGCGGCACGAACAGCGCAGCTCGCCGTGCATTGCAAACCGATTATCGATTCCGGTTCATTATGTTACGCCAAACTTATCAGGGCTTAATCGTGCTCGCATGCGCAGCATTGCAGATGCCTTGTCATCTGAGGCTCATGACATCTGAAATTGCCCGATCACTGCCACCATTGCTGCTTCCATCCGACAATCTGCGCCACGGGTCGGCCCTCCCGATCAGTAGCAGGACGGTAGCGAAACCTTTTCTGCACCAGCGTGCAAGTGATGCGGTCCACCTGCGCAATGCCGCTCGACCGGATGACCCGACAATTGGAAGCACGCCCATCGGTGCCCACAGTGAAATGCACGATGATGAAAGCACCGTCGCGTTGCGAAGCGCTGGATCGGGGGAAATCCTGCGCCCTGATTTCTCCGGCAATCTTCTGCGCAGAATTGGCAGGAGTGCCCCTGCCTGCTCCACCGGCTCCTGCACCCCCGCTGCCTATTCCGATACCTTCGCCTGCACCGCCCCGTCCGGTCCCATCTTCGGCGGAACCGGCGCGGTTTTCCGTGCCCTCTGCGCGCACGGGCGGTACCGGATTTTTCGGCACCGGCGCAAGGCGTGGGACCGGCGCGGCGATATCCCGCGGCTGTGCCACAGGTGCCGGCGGGGCAGCAGCTGTTGGTTCCACACTGGGCTCTGGCGGCAGTTCATCGGGCGGCAGTTCATCGGGCGGGGGGGGCTGAGGCGGTTTGGGGGCAGGCTGGTCCAGAGAGACCGAGAACGACTGTAGCGCCTCACCCGCACCGGGGATCGTGACCACGTCGAACGCGCTCAGCAAAGCGGCAATTGCCGCGACGTGCAACAGGAGGACCACCGCTGCGACACCCAGTCGCGTGCGCAAACGATCCCGCTGTGGCGCAGCGGCACTGCTGGAACGATCCTGCAAATTCCTGCCCAATCCTGCCTTTTACGGCGCCAGCCAATATCTGAGCACCAGCCCCACCATCCCCAGCACGGCAACACTTGCCGCCCAGATCAGCGCCAGCCAGCCGAGCCGGCGCCACAGCGGTGCCCGGTCTGCATCATTTGTCATCAATGGTATCCTTCATGCCCCACCTTGCCGCGAAACACCCAATAGGCCCAGCCAGTATAGATGATGATGAGCGGCATCGTAATCGCCGTGCCGATCAGCATGAACACCTGGCTGCGTTCCGGTGCCGCCGCTTCCCAGATGGTGATCTCGCCACCCGGCACGACATAGGGCCAGATCGACACGCCCAGCCCGATCATGCCGAGCAGAAAAAGGATCTGTGCCAGCCAGAACGGCGCATAATCCTGGCGCCTGGCAAGCCCCCTGAACAGAAGAAACGCCACAATTGCAGTGAGGAGCGGTATCTGGCTTGCGATAAGGATGTTCGGCATTTCAAACCAGCGCTGCCAATAGGCTTCCTTGAGAAACGGTGTGTAGAGGCTCACTGCGGCCATCAGCGCAAGCGTGACGATGGCTGCGCGCTTCGCCAGCCGATAGGCATGGTCCTGACCGTTGCCTTCGGTTTTCCAGACGAGCCAGCACGCGCCCAGCAGCGCATAGCCCGCAACGACGCCCAGCCCGGTGAGCAGGGTATATGGCGTGAACCAGTCGAACCAGCTTCCGGCGTAGGCGCGATCTGCCACCTCGATCCCCTGCAACAGCGCCCCAAGAGTCATTCCCTGCGCCATTGCTGCCACCAGCGATCCTGCAAAAAACGCAAAGTCCCAGAAACGCTGGTGACGCGCATCGCGCCAGCGAAACTCGAACGCGACGCCGCGGAACACCAGCCCCAGCAGCATGGCGATGATCAGCGGGTAGGTCGCCGGCAGGATGATGGCATAGGCCAGCGGAAAAGCTGCAAGCAACCCGCCGCCGCCCAGCACCAGCCAGGTTTCATTGCCGTCCCAGACAGGCGCGACGGTATTCATCGCCTGATCCCGCTCCACGCCGGCGGAGAAGGATGGGAACAGGATGCCGATACCCAGATCGAAGCCATCCATGACCACATAGGCGAACACCGCAAAGGCAATTATGAGCGCCCAGATGACGGTCAGATCGAAATTGATGTTCATTGCCCATCTCCTTCGCGCCTGTCTGGCTGGCCCCTATCGCCCCACAGATCGACCGGCTTGCTGCCGGTGGTGCCTTCCTGACGGTCCGCGGCCTTGTTGCGATCCGCCAGCGTGCCGTCACCGCCGCTGCCGGTAGGGTCCTGCGTAGGACCGGGGGTAAAGCCGGCGGTGCGGATCGGACCGGTGTCGCCCCGCTTCACGCCCTTCTCGCCCGTGTGCGGCGTGCTCCGCATCAGGTGCAGAATGTACCAGGTGCCAATGCCGAAGACGAAGAAATAGACGATGACAAAGGCGAGCAGCGATGTCGCAACCGCAGGCGCGGCCAGCGGGCTGGCAGCGTCCGCAGTGCGCAGCACGTTGTAGATGACGTATGGTTGCCGTCCCACCTCCGTCGTGATCCACCCAGCAATGACCGCCACAAAACCGGCCGGCGCCATGAACACGGCGGCGCGGTGCAGCAGCTTCCAGTCGTAGAGCCGCTTGCGATAGCGAGCGAGCAGGCTCCACAGGCCGATGCCCAACATGGCAAAACCGATCGCGACCATGATGCGGAACGACCAGAAGACGATTGCGACAGGCGGCTGTTCATCATCGGGAATAGTGTCGAGCCCGGCCATCGGCGCGTTCAGATCATGCTTCAGGATGAGCGAAGATGCCTTGGGAATGCCCACCGCATAATCCAGCCGCTGCTCCCGATCATCGGGAATGCCGAACAGATAGAGCGGCGCACCGTCAGGATGGCTTTCATAATGCCCCTCCATCGCCATGACCTTTTGTGGCTGATGTTCAAGCGTATTGAGCCCGTGCATGTCGCCGGCGAAAATCTGGATTGGTGCCACCAGCGCTGCCATCCACATCGCCATGGAAAACATCTTGCGCGCATGGGCGCTGGTGCGGTCCTTCAGAAGGTGCCAGGCGCCCACCCCGCCCACGACAAAAGCCGTGGTCAGATAGGCCGCGATGACCGTGTGCACCAGCCGGTAGGGAAAGCTTGGATTGAAGACGATGTCCCACCAGCTTGGCCCCGGCAGGAACTGGCCATTGGCGCCCATCTCGAAGCCGACCGGCGTCTGCATCCAGCTGTTCACCGACAGGATCCAGAAGGCTGAAATAAAGGTGCCGAACGCCACCATGCAGGTGGCGGCGAAATGCAGCTTCTTGCCGACCTTCTCCATACCGAACAGCATGACGCCCAGAAACCCTGCCTCCAGGAAGAAAGCGGTCAGGACTTCATAAGCCATCAAAGGGCCGATCACCGGGCCTGCACGGTCGGAAAATACTGACCAGTTGGTGCCGAACTGGTAGGACATGACAATGCCCGACACCACGCCCATGGCAAAGGCGATGGCAAATATCTTCAGCCAGTATTTGAACAGGTCGAGGTAAAGCTGCTTGCCCGTTTTCAGCCACAGCCCTTCCAGGACGGCAAGATAGCTTGCCAGCCCGATGGAAAAGGCGGGGAAAATGAAATGAAAGCTGATGGTAAAGGCAAATTGAATGCGGGCGAGGATCAGGGCGTCGGCATTTTCAAACATGATCTGCTTTTTCCTCGCCATCGAAGCGGGATGTATGGCAACAGTTTGCGGCCATCAGCGCGACCTTGCCAGCCGCCATTTACATGGCAGGACAGGCAGGCGCGTTACCAGCTTGTGCGTCCCGCAGCATGTGGGTTCGCGCCGCCGTGATGCAAATGGCAAAAGGTCAATTGCCCTTGCAACCCGCGCAAGCATGGTCGCTGGCGCATGGCGCCGATAGCAGGGCGCCGATAGCAGGGCGCCGATAGCAGGGCGCCGATAGCAGAGCGGCTTGCCTCTCCTTGGTGCAGCGGCCCGAACCGACCGCCGCCCGGCTAACGCCGCCCTGCTCCACGTCCAGCCCGCCTTATCGCATCACCCCACGACCCTGGCGGCGGCAAGCACGGCCAAAGTCAGCACGTCGGGCGCGATCGAGGTCATCGGCGCGATCTGCACCGGCTTTTCCATGCCGATCAGCATCGGGCCGATCGTGGTTGCGCCTGCCAGTTCGCGCAGCAGCTTGGCCGACACATTGGCGGATTGCAGCCCCGGCATGATCAGCACATTGGCCGGGCCAGAGAGGCGGCTGAACGGATAAAGCGCCATGACCTTGGGGTTGAGCGCGGCATCGGGCGCCATTTCGCCTTCGTATTCAAATCCCGGCTGCCGCTCATCAAGGATGTGAACCGCTTCCCGGATGTTCTCCAGCCATTTGCCCGACGGGTTCCCAAATGTCGAATATGACAGGAACGCAACCCGCGGTTCATGCCCGAGCCGCCGGGCAACCTTGGCGGTTTCGGTCGCAATATGCGCCAGCATCTGCGCATCGGGCCGCTCGTTCACCGTGGTGTCGGCAAGAAACACGGTGTAATTCTTGCCGAGCATCATGTGCACGCCGAAGGGCAGCTCGCCTTCCTTGGCGTCGATTACCAGCCCCACTTCCTTTATCGTCTGGGCAAACGGCCGGGTCAGGCCGGTAATCATTGCATCGCCCTTGTCGATGGCGAGCAGCAGGGCAGCAAACACATTGCGGTCCTGGTTCACCATCCGCCGCACGTCGCGTTCAGTGTAACCGCGCCGCTGCAACCGCTGGTAAAGATGGTCGACCATTTGCGAGACATGTTCGGAATCGGCCGAGTTCTGTATCTCGAACTGGTCGGGATCCTTGATACCAAGGCTCAGCAACTTGTCCCGCACAGCATGCGTGCGGCCAACCAGCACCGGCGTCCCGTAGCCAAAGTCACGGAACTGGATTGCAGCGCGGATCACCACATCCTCCTCCGCTTCGGCAAATATCACGCGCCTGGGGTTCTTTTGCAGGCTTTCGTAAACCTTGGTCAGCACCGATGTGGTCGGGTTGAGCCGGGCCTTGAGCGAGATTTTGTAGGCTTCCAGATCCTCGATACAGGCTTTCGCGACGCCGGAATCCATCGCCGCCTTGGCAACGGCGGCAGAGACCCGCTCCATGAGACGCGGATCGAACGGCGCCGGAATAATGTAATCCTCTCCGAACTGACGATCGACCCCATAGGCTGCCGCCACTTCTTCAGGAACACGCTCGCGCGCCAAAGCGGCAATCGCCTCGGCGGCCGCGATCTTCATTTCCTCGTTGATCGTGGTGGCCTGCACGTCCAGCGCACCGCGGAAGATGAAGGGAAAGCCGAGGACATTGTTGACCTGATTGGGATAGTCCGACCGACCGGTGGCGATGATCGCATCGGGCTTCACCGCGCGGGCTTCTTCGGGCAGGATCTCGGGGTTGGGATTGGCCATGGCGAAGATGATCGGCCGACTGGCCATTTTCGCGACCCATTCCGGCTTCAGCGCTCCTGCCGCCGACAGGCCGAGAAAAATATCCGCGCCGACCAGCGCTTCTTCCAGCGATCGCGCATCGGTGTGAACGGCGTGAGCGGATTTCCATTGGTCAACATTGTCACGGCCGACGTGGATCGGGCCGGACCGGTCGCACATGATGACATTCTCATGCCGCACACCCATAGCCTTGATGAGGGCGGTGCAGGCAATTGCCGAAGCGCCCGCGCCGTTCACCACCATCTTCACGTCCTCCATACGACGCCCGGTCAGATGCAGGGCGTTGATGAGCCCGGCTGCCGCAATGATGGCGGTGCCGTGCTGATCATCGTGCATGATCGGAATGTTCATGCGGTCGCGCAGCGCCTGCTCGATGATGAAGCATTCGGGCGCCTTGATATCCTCAAGGTTGATCCCGCCAAAGCTCGGCTCCATCAGCGCGACGGCGTTGATGAACGCCTCGGGGTCTTCTGTAGCCAGTTCGATGTCAATGGAATCGACGTCAGCGAAACGCTTGAACAGCACGGCCTTGCCTTCCATCACCGGCTTTGCGGCAAGCGCGCCCAGATTGCCCATGCCGAGGATTGCGGTGCCGTTCGAGATGACCGCGACAAGGTTGGAGCGGGCGGTATAGATCGCGGCGCAGGCAGGATCATCGGCGATTGCCTGAACAGGTGCGGCGACGCCCGGCGAATAGGCAAGGCTGAGGTCACGCTGCGTCGCCATGGGTTTGGACGCAATGATCTCGATTTTGCCGGGGCGGATGGTGCTGTGATAAAACAGCGCCTCGCGCTGCGTGAAGCTGGTGTTGTCGTCTCCGCCGTCGTTCGCCAAATATCCCTCCTCAAGATGCGTTCCGCCCTCCTATATCGGATCGGATGCGTTTCGATAAGGGGCAAGCTCTTGCCCCCTCTGGTGCAGCCCTGACGCAGCCCTGACGCAGCTCAGATTGGCAGTCCGGCAGCATTGCTTTGCCAAACGGCGGCCGGCTCGCCTAAGGAGCCAGCAACCATGGGCAGCGCACAAAATCCCACGCCGATGTTGGCACAATATCTGGCCTTGAAGGAGCAGGCGCCCGACAGCCTGCTGTTTTATCGCATGGGCGATTTTTTCGAGCTGTTCTTCGACGATGCCCGCCATGCCGCAGCCGTGCTCGACATCGCGCTGACCAGCAGGGGGGAGCATGCAGGCGCGCCTGTTCCCATGTGCGGGGTGCCGGTGCATGCGGCCGAACAATACCTCGCCCGGCTGATCCGTGCCGGGTGCCGCGTGGCCATTGCCGAACAGGTCGAAAGCCCGGCAGAGGCAAAGGCGCGTGGCGGCACGAAAACGCTGGTCCGCCGCGAAATCGTGCGGTTCGTGACTGCCGGCACCCTCACGGAAGACACGCTGCTCGACGCAAGACGCGCCAATGTCCTTGCTGCGGTAGCGCCGCTGCGGGGCCGCACGGGCATTGCCTGTGTCGATGTGTCTACAGGTGAAATGCTGCTGGAAAGCCATCTTGCTGGCGATGTCGCAGCCGCGCTCGCGCGTATCGATCCGGCTGAAATCATCATGCCCGATGACAGGAGATGCGAAACAGACAGCGATCTGCCCGCGATCTTGCGGCCCGCCGCGCATTTTTCTGCACGGGAAGGCAAGGCACGGCTCCTTGACTTGCATGGCGTTGCCACTCTGGACGGGTTTGGCAGTTTCGATACAGCAGCACTTGGCGCAGCGAGCGGATTGATTGCCTATCTCGAGCATGTGGGGTGCGGGCGATTGCCGCTGCTTCTGCCGCCGCGCGCACGCGGTAGCGACGATCTCTTGATGATGGATGAAGCCACACGCTCAAGCCTCGAAATCGTGGAGGCGGCCGGCGGCGGTCGCAAGGGCAGTCTGGTCGCATGCATCGACAGGTGCGTCACAGGCGCAGGCGCGCGTCTGCTGACCCATGATCTGTCGGCGCCGCTCACCGACGCTGCCAATATCCGGGCCAGGCTGCATGCCGTGCGCTGGTTTGTCGACAATCCACTCTGGCGAGAAGATATGCGCACCATGCTGCGCCAAGCGCCCGACCTTGCCCGTGCACTGGCGCGGCTCGTCGCCGGCAGGGGCAGCCCGCGCGATCTTGGTCAGCTTCGCGATGGCCTGCTGCTTGGCGGCACATTGCGGGAACGGATCGCCGGACGCGATGACATCCCGGCGCTGGTGGAAGGATTGCTGCCAGACCTTGCGGGGCATCACGACCTTGTCGGCGCCTTGCAATCCGCACTGATCGAGCATCCGCCCGCCGACCGGTCGCAGGGCGGCTTCATTGCCGAAGGTTACGACACCGGCCTGGACGAACTGCGAATTACCGCACGGCAAGGCCGGCGCGCCATTGCCACGCTGGAGCAGTCCTTTCGCGACAGCACGAACATTGCTGCGCTGAAGATCCGACACAATAATGTGCTCGGCTATTTCATCGAGGTGCCGCAGCGCCACGCCGAAGCCCTGATGCAGCCCGCCAGTGGTTTCACCCATCGCCAGACCATGAAAGGCGCGGTACGCTTCAACGCTGTTGCCCTGCATGAGGAAGCTGCGCGCATTGCAGAAGCCGGCGGTCGTGCAGAGGTCGCCGAAGCAGCGCATTTCGAGGATCTGGTCGCACGCGCCTGCCGTTCGGCAGAGGCGATTGCGCAGACCGCTCGCGCGCTGGCCAGGCTTGACGTGTCTGCAGGACAGGCCGAACGTGCAGCCCAGGGCGGGTGGACGCAACCTGCCCTTGCCGATGAGATCTGTCTTGAAATTGCCGGCGGTCGACATCCCGCAGTCGAAGCCGCGCTGGAAGAAGGTTCCGGGCGGTTTGTCGCCAATGATTGCACGCTCGACAACACAGACCGTGTGTGGCTGATCGGCGGGCCCAACATGGGCGGCAAGTCAACCTTCCTGCGCCAGAATGCATTGATCATCCTGTTGGCGCAGGCCGGCGGTTTTGTGCCTGCGCAAAATGCCAGGATCGGTCTTGTGGACAGGATTTTCAGCCGGGTCGGCGCATCGGATAATCTGGCGAAAGGCCGCTCCACATTCATGGTAGAGATGGTCGAAACCGCGGCCATTCTGACGCAGGCGACCGCGCGCAGCTTTGTGATTCTCGACGAGGTGGGTCGGGGAACCTCCACTTACGACGGACTGGCACTGGCATGGGCTGTGGCGGAAAATGTACATGACGCGATTGGCTGTCGCTGCCTGTTCGCAACGCATTATCATGAACTCGCAAAGCTGGCTGAAAGCTGCGACGCATTGTCGCTTCATCACGTCCGCGCCCGCGAATGGAAAGGCGAGCTGGTGCTGCTGCACGAGCTTTCCGCAGGGCCCGCCGACAGGAGCTATGGCCTTGCCGTTGCGCGACTGGCCGGGCTGCCGCAAAAAGTGATCAGCCGGGCACGCGTTGTCCTGGGCCGCCTGGAAGAGGGCAGGGCAAGAACCGGCGGGTTGGCAGCAGGATTAGGCGAACTGCCGCTGTTTGCTGCTGCCGAACAGGCGGAGGAAGATCAGTGCGATACCCTGCGCGAGAAATTGCAGTCACTCAATGTCGACGCCATCACGCCAAAGGACGCGCTCGACATTCTTTATGACCTTACCCGCGAAGCACGCGCCTGAGGCTTCAAATGAATTCATAGCAGGAGCATGGTTTTTGAGGCGCGCCGGCTTCATGCCCTGGCCGGCTGCTACGTGCTCGATCATAAGTTTTATGCCAGAACGTGAGATGCCGCCACAAGCTTCGGCGACGCGGCCAAACGCCATAGTTTGTCGAAGATCAGAGGATCACGTCACCTGGACGAATTTTTTTGGTTAAACACCTTCGCCGTTGCGGCCCCGGGGATCAGCATCGCGTCGTCGCTGTTGCTGGCCAGCTTGGCGCCGCTTTGATTCTGCTGAAAGAGGTCCCTTAATAGGACTAAGGTTAGCGTGGGAGTTCGGACCATCATCGCAGGAAACTGTCCAAGCTGCCACACCTGCCCTGCCCAACCTTGATACGTTTGCCTGTCGCGCAGCGGCAGAGCCATGGGCCGGACAGAGGGCGTGGATAGGAGCTACAAATCAGCGTGATCGGTAGAGAATTGGACAGTCAGCTGTCCGAATTGCCCGGCTCATCCTTCATAATGTTCGACTTGCCATATTTCTTTTCGTTGTCATCGTGGTTGGGCTCACCGCGATAGGCGCTCATGTCGATCCCGCCTGTGTCCATCTGCTTGATCTTGTCGACAAGGTCAGGAGTGCTGTTCTCATCATCGGTGATGCCGGGCGCAGGCTTGGTGCTGTTTTCGTCAAGCACGTAACTAGAAGCGCTGCGACCCTTTGCCTGTTGCGCCACGGTCTGCGCCTGCGCATCCTTGTCACGCTGCTCGGTATTCACGTTTTCAAAGGCGTTATCGTTCGTGGGGTCTGCCATAAGATCTATCCTGCTCGTGTCTTGAAACCCAACGGACCGACACGACGCACGGTTCCCGCAAACCATCCATGCCGTCCAGTGGATTCGGGAGCAGGAAAACCTCAGCCGCGATTCGCCCCCGGCGTCCAGAGCACGTCATCCATGCCTCTATTGTTCAACGCGCGTGCCTGCACAAACAGGAGATCCGACAGCCGGTTGATATATTGCTGCGCCGCAGGATTGATTGCTGCCGTAGACGCCAGCGCAGCCATCGCGCGTTCGGCTCGACGCACTTGGCTGCGTGCCAGATGCATGCGGGCCGCGCCTTCGATTCCGCCAGGCAGAATAAAACTGGCAAGCGGTTGCAGGTCCGAATTGACTGCATCGATGCACCGCTCGATCCAGACCGCCTGTGCCTGCGTCATTCGCAACTGCTTTTCGGAAGGAGCGAAGTCATCGCCCGGCGTGGCAAGGTCGGCGCCCAGGTCGAACAAATCGTTCTGAACCCGCCGCAGCACTTGTGCGGCTTTGCCGGCAATCTCTGCCGCACTGCCCTGCTGTGTATCATGGTCGAGTGCATTGCTTTCGAGCGCGACAATGGCAAAGCCGATGGTGCTGTTTGCTTCGTCAACGGCGCCAATCGCTTCCATTCGCGCGTCATCCTTGGCGACGCGCGATCCGTCGACGAGCCCCGTAGTCCCGTCATCACCCGTGCGAGTATAGATCCTGTTCAGCTTTACCAAGATCGATCACCGGTTCACAAGCAGCAGCACGGCGACCACCAGAATGGCCGCAGCCTGATATTTAATGCGGGCAAACATCGCCTTGTTCTGCCGCATCTGCATATCCATGATCCGTTCATCGCCACCTTCAAGGTCAAGTTTGGTGGTCTGCATGAATGCAATGATGCCGCGCACAAGGGACACGACCACCAGAATGGACAGCACCAGGATAACAATGAAGAGCAAAGTGTTCATGATCGACGAGATAAGAACTAATGGTGCCATTCGCCAGATAATTCTAACTCGGGCGGCAGACAAAGTGCGCGCAACTGTTCGATGATCGCGTGGCCGTCCACATCCTGCTCCCGCAAATCCTTCAAGGAAGGCGATCCGCGCCGCTTGGCAAGTTTGCGACCATCGCGCTCCACCAGCAGATCGTGGTGCAGCCATCTGGGCACGGGCAAGTCAAGCAGAGCCTGTAGCAGCCTGTGAACATGAGTGGCGGCAAACAGGTCCATGCCGCGCGTCACGACAGTGATCCTGTCGGCGGCATCGTCGCAGGTCACCGCCAGATGGTAGCTTCCCGGCGTATCCTTGCGCCACAACACCACATCGCCGAAGATTTCAGGGGTGGCCTGCAACGTTCCCTTGCGCAGATCATGCCAAGCAAGCGGTCCTGCCAGCGCCAGCGCTCGCGCCATGTCCAGGCGCCACGCCACCGGCGCGGTGCCGCCATGCGAGGCGGAACGGCCGCGGCAGATGCCCGCATAAACCGGACCATCCGGCCCTTTCGTGAGTGCAGCGGCGGCTATCTGCGCTCTTGTGCATCTGCAGGGGTAAACCAGACCGGCCGCCTGCAAACGCTGCAAGGCTGCACGGTGAAGGTCCAACCTTGTTGATTGCTGCACCACTGGCCGATCGGGCACCAGTCCGAGCCAGTCGAGCGACGCCACTGCATCTTGTGCATAGTGCGCTCGGCTGCGGGCACCATCCATGTCCTCGATTCTGAGGACAAACTGCCCGTTTCCTGCCCGCGCGGTATCATGCGCAATCATCGCGGCATAAGCGTGGCCAAGATGCAAGGGACCATTTGGACTGGGTGCAAACCGGGTTACCGGAACCGAGCCGTTGCGGCTGGGCGCGCGACTGAGCGGGTCTGGCGGCCTGTTCTGATCAGAGGCAATCATCGCCATCATCTAGTGCACGGTGGTGACAAGGAACAGGTGTTCGGCCTCGGGCACAAAGCATATTGCGATCCGGTTGCAGCACATTGTCGGGGTGATGCGTCGCACAGCCGCCTGATGTTGCCATCGGCTGCCCTTCCGTGCTGAAACGTCATTGTGCTTGACGGGTGGTGATGCAGGTCGCACCAATACTGGCAATGGGTTGTAATCCGACCATGGCTGATCTGCGGCGGCTGCGCCCGCGATGTCCGGTCTTGTCATTGCCGCCGGCCGTCAAGCTCTCGACAGAAGCGCTTGTTGAGCCAATTGCCGGAAGCGGGCATGCTTGACGATCGTCTGATCGCCACCCGCTTCCACTTCAGCACCGTGGAGGAAGATTCTTCGCGCGGACTGGGTAGCTGCCCTGCTCTCGTGCTGAACGCCGATTACACGCCGCTTTCCTATTATCCGCTTTCGCTTTGGCCGTGGCAGACCGCGATCAAGGCTGTGTTCCTGGATCGGGTGGACATTGTGGCAAGCTACGACCGTCTTGTGCGCTCTCCCACACTCGACATGCCGGTGCCGTCTGTCATCGCCTTGCGCCAATATGTGCGTCCTTCGCAATTTCCTGCGTTTACCCGGTTCAATGTGTTTTTGCGCGACCGGTTCGAATGCCAGTTTTGCAGCAGCGCACAAAATCTCACATTCGATCATGTCGTGCCGCGCCGAATGGGAGGGCGCACCATCTGGGAAAATATCGTTGCGGCTTGCGGACCGTGCAACATGAAGAAAGGCGGCCGGACGCCGGCACAGGCCAAGATGCATCTTAAATCCGCACCCATTCGCCCGACCAACTGGCAGTTGCAGGAACGCGGACGCGCGTTCCCGCCCAATTACCTGCACGAAACGTGGCGGGACTGGCTATACTGGGATGTCGAACTCGACGCCTAGATCCAGCCGCCAAGCTCCCGCTTGATAAGCGTTTCCAGCATGGTCATTCCGGCGGTGCTGTCATTCAGGCAGGACAATGTGGCATAATCTTCGCCGCCATTATCGACAAAGCTCTCCCGGCCGCGGATCGCCAGCTCTTCCAGCGTCTCCAGGCAATCTGCGGAAAAACCGGGTGCCGCAATCGCAAGCCGCCGCGTTCCGGTCCGCGCTTCGTGCTCAAGCACGGTATCGGTCGCAGGCTCCAGCCATTTGGCGCGCCCAAAACGGGACTGAAACGTGGTATCGATCCGCAGGTCCGGGAAATCATCTGCAAGCGCAGCCGCCAGCAGGCGTGCGGTCTTGCGGCAGTGGCAGTGATAGGGGTCCCCCAGATGGAGCGTGCGCTCGGGCATGCCATGGAAGCTGAGCAGCAGCACCTCCGGCATGTGCGGCAGGGCAGACAATTGCCGTCGCACATCCTCTGCCAGAGCGCCGATATAGGCAGCATCATCATGGTAGGGCGGCAGGGTACGGATCGCCGGTTGCCAGCGCATCGACGCAAGGGCAGCACCCAGCGCATCCACGGCCGTAGCCGTGGTAGCGCCCGAATATTGCGGGTAAAGCGGAGCAAACAGGATACGGTCGCAGCCGCTGTCCTTCATGGCGGCCAGGCGGGAGCCTATCGATGGATTGCCATAGCGCATTGCCCAATCGACCTGCACAGCGCTGCCCAGACGCTCCTGCAGCGCCTTTGCCTGACGCGCGGTAATCGCAGCAAGCGGGGAGCCGTCCGCTCCCCAGACCTGCTTGTAGGCATGAGCGGATTTGGCCGGGCGGGTGTTGAGAATGATCCCGCGCAGGATCGGCTGCCACACAAGCGGTGTGATTTCCACCACACGCCGGTCTGACAGGAACTGCTTGAGATACCGCCGGACTGCGCCTGTTTCAGCGGCGTCCGGCGTACCAAGATTGGCAAGCAGAACTCCGACTCTGCCGGTCTTTGTTGCCGGATGATCGACCGGCCTTGGCATCGGTGTTGCAGCAGCGTTCAACGTGCTCCGCCGCTGCCCTTGCGAAGGTTCAACAGGCGCGGGATTTGGCGGCGGATCGTTGGCTGGCACTCGAACGACAGGCGGACTGGCTGGCGTGTTCATCGATCGACTCCGGGCCGGTCAGCGTTCGTGAAAGCAATGACCTTGCCCGCGAGTGCTGCAAAGATCCGGGCGATATCGCCTTCACCTGCCGCTGGCGGGGCGCCGGCATCGCTGTCTTCCCGTAGCCTGAGGGTAAGTGGTATGCGTCCAAGGAACGGATGATCGAGGCTGTGTGCGGCGTTTTCCGCTCCGCCGCTTCCGAACGGATCGCTTACTTTTTCGCAATGCGGACAAACATAGCCCGACATGTTTTCCACCATGCCGATGATGGGAACATTGACTTTCTCGAACAGGGCAATGGCCCTGCGCGCATCCATCAGCGCAAGATCCTGCGGAGTGGACACGATGACCGCACCGGCAGGTTTGAACCGCTGCACCATGGTAAGCTGCACATCGCCGGTACCGGGCGGCAGATCGACGACAAGATCGGTCACGTCACCCCAATGCGCATCGACAAGCTGCCCAAGCGCATTGCCCGCCATCGGGCCGCGCCATGCAATCGCCTGCCCTTCCTCTGCCAGATGCCCCATCGAGAGCATCGGAATGCCCACGACGCCGCGCACCGGCACCAGCTTGTCTTCGCGCGCTGTAGGTCGCATTCCCTCGCTTCCCATGAGGCGCGGCTGAGACGGCCCGTAGATATCAGCGTCCACCAGGCCAACCTGCACCCCGGCCCGCTTCATCGCCACCGCCAGATTGGCTGCCAGGGTCGATTTGCCCACACCACCCTTGCCGGAGCCGACTGCCAGAAGGCGCGGCACAGACGACCCAGAGGCCGGTGTGTACGAAGAAGCGGGCGTGTACGAAACTGAGGTAGATGCATTGCGCGAAGATTGTTCGCGATCGGCAGTCATGGCGATCCGCAGGTCCGGCAGGTTCAATCGAGCAAGCGCTGAACGGACATCTTTTTCGATCCGTTCGCGATCCTGTGCATCCAACCCGCCAACGTCTATGACCAGAGAGACAATGCCGTTTTTTGCACCCACGCTGGCAAGGCGATCGCCGACGACCTGCGACAGCGTCTGGCGAATATCGGCTTCAAGATGCGACGGCGCAGTAATGGCGGCAACTCCTGGTCTGGGTTCAGGCCATGCCCAGATGGCGACATGGACGACATTTCGGCACCTAGCATGACAAAAAGCGCAGGTCAGGCCTGTTCTTGAACTTGCGGATACCTATAAAGAAAGCATGGACAATACGGGTGGGTTCCTGAAAAACAGGATTATGGCGATGGCCGGGCGCAACCCTTGGGGTTCTGCGCCAGGACCTGACGGCAGCAACGGCAGCGGCAATGCGCCGCCCACACGGCCCGGCATCCCCGGTCAGGTTGAAACCGGGCTCGATGACAAAGGTAGCAAGCCGAAAAATCCCTGGCTGCCGGGCGGCAGAAGCGATGGCCCGCAAGGCGAGCGGCCAAGGGGCTCCAATGTGGAGGAGCTGTTCCGGCTGCGCCAGACCGGGCGTGGTTCCGGCGGCCCCGGCAACCCGCCGCGATTTCCCAAGGCGCCCGGCGGCAAGAGCTGGACGCCCTATGTTCTGGCCGGCATCGCGCTGCTGTGGCTTGGTCTTACCTCCATTCATCAGATCAATGCCAAGGAACAGGGCATTGTCACCACTTTTGGTAAATACGAACGCACCTTGAACCCCGGATTGCACCTGACGCTGCCGTGGCCCGTTCAAAACGTGCAGAGCACCGATGTCACTTCGATCAGGCGGGACAATATCCCTGAAGGCACCGCGGAGAAGCTGATGCTGACCGGAGACCAGAACCTGGTCGACCTGTCCTATCTGATCCGCTGGAACATCAAGGACCTGAAGCTTTATACCTTCCAGCTTGCCGAGCCGAACGAGACTGTGCTGGAGGTTGCCGAGGCAGCGATGCGGGCGTCCATTGCCGAAGTGAAGCTTGATGATGCGCTGTCCGGTTCCGGGCGTGCGCAAGTGGAACAGAACGTGCGTATCCGCATGCAGGAACTGCTCGATGCCTACAGGGCAGGCGTTGCCGTGCAAGGCGTGGAAATAAAGAAGGCGGATCCGCCGACGCGGGTGATCGACGCCTTCAAGGAAGTGCTTGCAGCACAGCAGGACGCGCAGTCGGACATCAACCGTGCGCGTGCCTGGGCAGAGCAGGTTACCGCCCGTGCCGAAGGTGAGGCCGAAGCGTTCGACAAGGTCTTCCAGGAATACCGGCTTGCACCCGAGGTGACACGGCGACGCATGTATTATGAAACCATGGAGCGCGTGCTGAGCCAGACTGACAAGACCATCGTCGAAGCAGATGGCGTCGTGCCTTATCTGCCTCTGCCCGAGGTCAACCGCACCAACCGGGGATCCGCTCCTGCTGCCACTCCGGCCGCACCGCCGGCGACAAATGCTACTGCAAGGGAGGTTCGTCGATGAACGCCATCTGGGATCGATACCGGGCGCTGATCATCGCTGCGCTGATTGTTGCAATCATTGCCATGTCCGCGATCATCGTTGTGCCTGAAACGCAACAGGCGGTCATCATCCGCAACGGTAAACCCGATCGGGTCGTGAACCGGTTTCAGCCGAACAATGACTTCGGTGGCGCGGGCGCAGGGCTGGCAGCACGCATTCCGCTGATCGAGCGGGTGGTGCTGGTCGACAAGCGTGTGCTCGATGTCGATATGCAGCGCCAGGAAGTCCTTTCGCGCGACCAGCGCCGGCTGGAAGTCGATGCCTATGCGCGGTTCCGCATCATCGATCCTGTGCTGATGGTGGAGACGGCAGGATCGACCGAGCGGGTGGCCGAGCAATTGCAGCCCATCCTGAACTCTGTCCTGCGCCAAAGACTTGGTACGCGCAGTTTTCAGGCATTGCTCACCGCCGAGCGTGGCGAAGCGATGGAGGAAATCCAGCGCGGGCTTGATCTGCAGGCGCGTGAATATGGCGCGCAGGTGATCGACGTGCGGATCAAGCGTGCCGATCTTCCAGCGGGCCGACCTTTGGAAACCGCATTCACGCGCATGGAAACGGCGCGTAAACAGGAATCGGATACCATCCGGGCACAGGGCGAAAAGGCAGCACAGATCATTCGTGCGGGTGCCGAGGCGGAAGCATCGAACACCTATGCGCAATCGTTCAACCAGGATCCCGAGTTCTACGATTTCTACCGCGCCATGCAGAGCTATGACGTGGTGTTTACCAATCAGGGTGGCGCCAGTTCGATCATCATGTCACCTGACAATGAATATCTGCGCCAGTTTCGCGGCGGCCGCTGACCTCGCGGGGATCGGAAAAGTTCAATCTGCATTCATGGTCACTTCTGCAAGCCAACGGCAAACTCCTGGCATGGCTCGTGCTGAGTGCACTGAACATCGGCGCCGGCCGCAAGTCTGCTGAACAACAAAAGAGGATTTCCTTGTGCGATACGTCTATACGGTCACCAGTGCGCTGCTTCTGGGCGGCGCTGCTGTAACCCTGGCCACCGGCTATCCGGCCGGGGCGCAGATCGCTCAGAACGACGATGCGGCTATTTCAAGGGTTGTGCCGCGTTCAGGCGCGCCGGCAAGCTTTGCCGATCTGACTGATCAGCTCGCACCGGCAGTGGTGAACATATCCACACGCCAGCGGGTGGAGGTGCAGAACAATCCCTTTGCGGGCACACCGTTCGAAGGGATGTTCGGCAATCGCGGCGGCGGACAGCCCCAGACGCGCGAGGCGCAGTCGCTGGGCTCAGGCTTCATCATCAGCGGCGATGGCTATGTGGTGACCAACAATCATGTGGTCACTGCCCAGGGACCGGCCACGATCGAGGAAATCACGGTCACTCTGCCTGATGGCATGGAATATGAAGCAAAGCTGGTCGGCAATGATGCAGAATCCGATCTTGCCGTGCTCAAGATCAGCCGGCCGCAGGCGTTTCCCTTCGTCAATTTCGGCAATTCGCGTGACGCTCGTGTAGGGGACTGGGTCATCGCTATCGGCAATCCTTTCGGACTTGGCGGCACGGTAACCTCCGGCATCATCTCCTCTGTCTATCGCGCCACCGGCGGCGGCGGCGCTTATGACCGGTATCTGCAGACCGATGCCGCGATCAACAGGGGCAATTCGGGCGGACCGATGTTTGACATGCAGGGCAATGTCATTGGCATCAACAACGCGATCTTCTCTCCTACAGGCGGCAGTGTAGGGATTGGCTTTGCCATTCCTGCTGAAACTGCAGCACCCATCGTGCAGCAGCTTATCCGGGGCGAGGCCATCGAACGCGGCTACCTTGGCATTCAGATCCAGCCGGTCAGTGACGATCTTGCGGCCTCGCTCGGCATAGCGCGCAAGCGTGGCGAGTTCGTCCAGTCAGTGGTTCCTGGCGGTGCGGCAGCGCAGGCGGGGCTGCGTGCAGGTGATGTCGTGCTTGAAATCAACGGTCAGACCATCACGCCTGATCAGACGCTGTCCTTCATTGTTGCCAACACCAATCCTGGCACCAGAGTGCCTGTGAAAATCATACGCGATGGCAAGCAGTTGTCGCTGCAGGCGACCGTGGCCCAGCGGCCAACTCAGGAAGAGCTTGCCGAGCAAAACAGCTTTGCTGCTCCGCAAGGTGACGAAGAAGAGAGCATGGGCTCTGCACAGCCCAGCGACGAGGAGTCGGTCATCGGCACCGCGCTTGGCATATCCGTCACGCCATTGACGCCGCAGATCGCCCGGCAGCTTGGCGTTTCCGAAACTGCCGGCGGGTTGGTCATTGCCGGTGTTTCGCAATCGTCCGATGCGGCTGCAAAGGGCCTGCGGCGTGGAGACATCATCCTGAGCGCCAATTATCGCACGGTCTCCAGCAATGCCGAGCTTGAGGCGGTAATCCGATCCGCGCGCAGCGAAAATCGCGCTGCGGTGCTGGTCCGTGTGCAACGGCGCGGACAGCCGGCAATCTACATCCCGCTGCGGCTTCGCTGACACCGGCACGGGGCTGAAAAAGAAAAGGCCGCTCCATCGTTCGGAGCGGCCTTTTTCATGTGTCGTCCTTATTCGCGCGGCGTATCGGCCGGTCGGCGCAAGCGCGGCTCCGCTTGGCTTTGCACCCGGCTCGTTTCTCGCGGCGCGGTATTGCGCCCAGTAGCTCGATCCAGAAGGTCCTGGCCAGCCGCAGATGGTGCCGGAAAAGGCGGTCGCAACTGGTCATCGGGATAGGGCTCGGGGCGGCGGTCATCGCGTGATGGATCACGCACAGGATCGACAGGCAATCGGGTCGGAAACTCGTCGCTGTAACGCTCATCATCAGGCGGCACGCCTCTTCCGAACGGGTCTGCACGTTCGCCATATTCATCAATGAAGTAGTAATCTTCCGGATTGCCAAACCAGCTTTCGTCATCGGGCTCAAGCTGCCACTCCGGGAGAACAAGCTCGGTTTCAAACCGCTCTATCGGCCGCTTCGCCGTGGCAAATCGCATGAAATCGGCAAAGGCACGTGCCGGAGCCGTGCCTCCCTGCAAGCCTGCTACTGCGCGCGCATCATCGCGGCCCATCCATACCCCAGTGGCAATGCCGCTTGAAAAACCCAGGAACCAGCCATCCTTGTTGGAGCTGGTCGTGCCGGTCTTGCCCGCGACCGGGCGTCCGATCTGCGCTGCACGTCCCGTTCCGGTGCTGACAGCGGTTTGCAACAGGTCGGTCATGCCTGCCGCGACATGCGGAGCGACCAGCATCTGGTCGCGCGGGGGCTCGTGCCGGTAAAGCATTTCTCCCCCGGCCGACGTCACCTTCAGAATGCCATATGGGGCAATGGAGCGGCCCCGGTCCATGACCGAAGCAAATGCCTGCGTCATGTCGATCAACCGCACCTCCGAGGTGCCAAGCACCATGCTCGGGTTTGTCACAATGGGTGTCGTGATGCCGAACCTGCGGGCCATTGCCGCAACGGTGCCGAACCCGACATCGTCACCCAGCCGCGCCGCGACGGTATTCTTCGAATAGGCAAAGGCAGAGCGCATGTTGATGGTGCCGGCATAACGCCCGCCTGAATTGCGCGGGCTCCACCCGCCGATGGTGACAGGCGCATCGGTGACGGCACTGTCAGGCGTGTACCCGGCTTCAAGGGCAGCGAGATAGACAAACAGTTTCCAGGCCGAACCAGGCTGCCGGACTGCCTGCGTAGCCCGGTTGTAATTGGAAGCGACGTAATCCGTTCCGCCAACCAGGGCCAGGACCGCACCGTCGCGATCGAGACTGACCAAGGCTCCTTGCGCGCCTTTCGGAACGTTGGTCTGCACTGCGGCTGTTGCGGCACGCTGCATGCCGATGTCGAGCGTGGTCCAGACCTCGATTGGCTCGAACGTCTGCGGCAGCAGCATGTCGAGCTGCGGCAACGCCCAGTCAGTGAAATAGCGGACCGAGTTCTGCCCATGATCCTGCTTGAGCTGCACGGTATCGAGATCGGCTGCGGCTGCCTCGCCCGGGCCGATCACGCCTTCCTGCTCCATCAGGCGCAGCACAATGCGCGCCCGCGACACCGCGGCCTCTGCATCAGCGGTGGGAGAATAGCGCGAGGGCGCCTTGACCAGCCCTGCGATAATTGCCGCCTCTGCAGTGGAGAGGCTGGTGGCAGGGTGGCTGAAGAACAGCCGGCTGGCAGCATCGATGCCATAGGCTCCGCCGCCGAAGTAAACCTTGTTGAGATAAAGCTCGAGGATCTGCTGCTTCGAAAACTTTGCCTCCAGCGCCAGCGCCAGCATGGCTTCGCGGACCTTGCGATCAAAAGTGCGGTTGTTGTTAAGGAAAATGTTGCGGGCAAGCTGCTGCGTGATGGTTGATCCACCCTGGCGCCATCTGCCATCGCGTGCGCGCACCCACAAGGAACGCAGAACGCCGATCGGATCGACGCCATAATGTGCGTAATAGCGGCGATCCTCCACCGCGATCATGGCGCCTTTCATTACGGTCGGGATCTCGCCTGCTTCCAGCCATTGCCCATAGCTTGGCCCCAACGAGACCAGCTCGGCTCCATCCCGCGCGCGCACCACGATCATCTGCCCGTGTTCGCTGGCCCGCAATTGCGCGTAGTCGGGCAGCGATCGGGCCATGACCGTCACCGCCAGCACCATCGCCAGCAGGACCAGCACGCCTGCTGCGACAAGCCAGCCGATCAGCCGGGCGAACCAACCGGCCTTGCGTCGTTCAGATTTCTTCGGCTGGTGCGAAGATCTGCTTCGCCCGCCGCTTTGTCTCGCCATTGCCGTCCATCAATTGTCGACCGACGCGAAAACATCCCGCCCCTGCCTGTTGCAGTAGCGGCAGATGGCGGCCGATGCCAGAACCTGTGCTGAACAGAGCCGCTGATTTATACCGAACCGCACGAACGACAAATGCGCCGCTGCCACAATCGGGCGACAGGTCAGTCGTCCTTCGGCTTGAAATCCAGCGCCGCGCTGTTCATGCAATAGCGCTGTCCGGTCGGATTTGGGCCATCAGGAAATACGTGGCCAAGATGGCCCTCGCATCTGGCACAACGCACCTCGGTGCGGACCATGCCATGCGAGGCATCGCTGTGTTCATCGACAGCCGTGTCGGCCACAGGCGCATAGAAGCTGGGCCATCCCGAACCGCTGTCGAACTTGGTTTCCGAGGTGAACAATGGCGCGCCGCAGCCTGCGCATTCATAAATGCCGGGCTGCTTGTTGCCATTGTACTCACCGGTAAAGGGACGCTCGGTCCCGCCTTTGCGCAGCACATCGAAGGCTTCGGGGGCCAGCCGTTCACGCCATTGTGCGTCGGTGAGCTTCATCTTGTCGTCCATCTGCAATTCCTCAGGGCATTATCTTGGTTTCACTGCCTATATGGGTTGCAACCGGGCGATCGACAACAAGCACCAACCCTTCATGTCCGGTCACCACCAGCCTTGTGCCGACTGGCGCGTCGGCACCGCGCACGGGCCATTCGCTGTCACCAAGCCGGGCGCGGCCGCTGCCATGTTCGATCGCCTGCGTGACAGTAACGCTTTGCCCCACCAGCCGGCCACCCTTGTCATTCATCAACGGGTCGCTTGACGCGATCGGATAGGCGGACAGCCATTGCCGCGCTGCCGCCACTGCGAAGATGGAAAAGACTGCAAAGCAAAGCACCTGTATCTCGATGCCGACACCAGCAACCCCGGTAACAAAGGCCGTTACGAACGCTGCTGCTGCCATCCAGATCAGGAAATAGCCAGGAACCACGAGTTCTGCCGTTGCCAGCAGCACACCTGCGAGCAGCCACGCCCATTGACCGCCCAGACCATCAAGCCAGTCCATCACCCCAATCCACCATCGGAACGTGTCACGCCAGTAGGAGGCATGAATACGTTGGACTTCACTGCGCGTGATGAAGGCCCTGCCCCTGAACCAGGTTGCGCAGCGCCGGCAGGCGGAGTGACGGCATCGCGCACCAGTTCACCGATCCCGCCCAGCGAACCGATGAGCTGTGTCGCCTCGACCGGGAACAGGATGGTCTTGGCATTGGGAGAGCGGGCAAACTCCTCGACAGCGCCCACATATTTCTGAGCGACGAAGTAATTGAGCGCCTGCGTTCCCGACGTGGCAATCGCATCGGACACGACCTGCGTTGCACGCGCCTCTGCCTGCGCCTCGCGTTCGCGCGCCTCCGCATCACGAAAGGCAGACTCCTTGCGACCTTCCGCTTCGAGGATGCGGGCCTGCTTGTCACCTTCGGCGCGCAGGATGTTGGACGCCCGGCTGCCTTCCGCCTCCAGTATCTGAGCGCGCTTCACCCGTTCTGCGATCATCTGCCGGGCCATCGCGTCCGAGATATCCTTGGGCGGGCGGATGTCCATGATCTCGACCCGCGTGATCTTCAGCCCCCAGGGCGAGGTCGCATGATCGACCACTGACAGGAGGCGCGCGTTGATCTCGTCACGTTTGGACAGGGTTTCATCAAGGTCCATCGATCCCATCACCGTGCGCAGATTGGTCGTCGTCAGCGCCCGGATGGCGTTATAGAGGTCGCTGACCTCATAGGCCGCCTTGCCCGCGTCCAGCACCTGAAAAAAGACCACGGCATCGGTGCCGACCATGGCGTTGTCACGGGTGATGATTTCCTGGCCAGGGATATCGAGCACCTGTTCCATGACATTGATCTTGCGGCCGACACGATCGACAAACGGCACGATAAGATGCAGGCCGGGATGCGCGGGCTTGGTGAACCGGCCGAGCCGTTCGATGGTATAGACATAACCCTGGCGTACCACCCGCACTGCGGACAGCAGGGTGATGAACACCAGCACAACAAGTGCAATCAGGAATATATACATTGCCGCTCCCGCAAGATGCGCGCAGCTTTGACGAACTGCGCGTCAAGGTTGTCATCATGCGGGTTTTTGGCGTGGTTGGCCAGCGTCATATACGCCTGTGGGAAACCCGCCAAGTCGCTTGATCAGGCGCGCGGTGCTTGTCGTCTGTATCCAAGTGCTTCTGCAACATGGGCGCGCGTGACGGTCTGCGATCCGGCAAGGTCGGCAATGGTACGAGCCACCCGCAAGATGCGCGTATAGCCCCGCGCCGAGAGACGCATTGCGTCGGCTGCCTTCAACAAAAGTTCGCGCCCTGCCTCGTCGGGAGTTGCAAACCGCTCCAGCAGGTCGCCGTCGAGATCCGCATTGGTGCGGGCCGCAGCCCCTTGAAACCGCTCTTCCTGCACATGGCGCGCAGCGGCGACGCGCGCAGCCACTTGCGCCGATCCTTCTGCAGGTGGCGGCAAGGCAAGATCGCGCACCAACACGGCATTGACCTCGACATGGAGGTCGATCCTGTCGAGCAGAGGCCCCGAAATCCGGCCTTGGTAATCGGCAGCGCATTTCGGCGCGCGGGAGCAGGCAAGCGCGGGATCGCCCAGATGGCCGCAGCGGCACGGGTTCATGGCTGCGACGAGCTGAACATTGGCGGGAAAGGTCACATGTGCGTTGGCGCGTGCCACGCTGATCGTTCCTGTCTCCAATGGCTGGCGCAGCGAGTCCAGGACTGCGCGCTGGAACTCCGGCATTATGTAGCAAACGCACCAATAGCATTATGGATGCCACCGGCCAAGCGGTCTAATGTCATTATATGGCAGACACACACGTAGTAAGCGCACTCCGAGACAAGCGCGGGGAACTGGCCGGTCGGATTGACGCGCTACAGGATCAGCTACGGCAAGCAATGATCGATATGGACCATATAGACGCCAGCTTGCGCATGTTTGATCCTGATATTGAGTTAGAAGAAATAAAGCCCAAGCCACTACCGCCAAGGCACAGGGCCTTCAAAGGGCAGGTGACGCGGGCAATCCTAGCCATGCTGCGAAAGGAAGGTGCGATGGACGGCAGGGCTATCACGCTGCGCCTGATGGCAGAACGAGAATTGAACTTGAACGACACAGATCTGCAAAAGGCTTTTCACAAGCGCATAGGAGCCGCGTTGCGCAATCTTCGTGAGCGGGCGCTGGTTTTTTCAGAGCCGGGAAAAAGCGGGCTGCTGGTGTGGGGGATTGCTAGGTGAGCATATATTGTCTTGATAATTTGGATAGAGATTCATATACCGGTTCATGCCATTTGCGTTTTAAAGATGACGCACATCTGCCCTTAACTTTTGGAACAACATAAAGTCTTTTTGAGTTTCAAGGAAGAATCGCAAGCTTTGCGATTACAAAAAAGGAGAAAGATCATAATAATCAAGTTTGAAACTTGGGGCGGCACGGTCTGAACGTTAACGCTTATACAAAGATCAACTACCGATGAGGAAGCAGCATATGACCCATATCTCGTACGAAGGTTGGGGTGGAGACTAACCACCTCTAACTAGACAAACGTGACGCCTCGGCTATGAACGCCGGGGCGTTTTGCGTTGAGGGGCGACAGTGTGATTGAATGTCTGGGGAATTGGAAGGCCGCAGCTCCAATTTTAGGTGTTATAGTGGCTGCTATATCGGCATTGGTTGCTTTTATAGCCTTTTGGCATGCTCGCAAAGTTACTCGGCGACGTGCCACACTAGATATGGTTCTCAAGACATTTGTCGATGAAGACGGGCAGAGCCGCTATGCCGCCTTCAAAATCATCATGCATCGCTATAACGGCGATAGCGAGCAACTCGACATCATGGGGTTTGCCGACCCAAATTGTCCGCCTAGCGATGACCGCCAAACTCTTCGCGCGCAACTCAATGAGTATGAGCTTATATCTCTTGGAATACGTAAGAGACTGTTTGACGAGAAGCTTTATAAATTGTGGTTTCAAGACCAATTTCAACGAGATTATCGCAGTCTTGAGAAATACATAAATAAGGTTCGCGAACAACGCCCTTCGGTATTTTGTGAGTGCGTTTGGTTGTACAAGCGCTGGTCAAAAATACCACATCCTGAAAATGCCCCAAACCGCTTTAAACTGGTGTGGTGGGCATTATTGCGCAAAGAGGATCGGCTGAAGGCATACGCAATTGCAAACCCTAAATAAAATTAACCACTTCGCTGCCAATAACCTTTCCAAGTCCGGCTAACCTTGGCTTCCATTGCAGCGCTAGCAACCATCATCGCTTGCGAACCATTATCCACACGGCGGTTGTCTTCGCGCCATGAGGCTTCACCGGCATAAGCGAACAAATACGGCCCTGCGATATGGTGATGCGTCCCAACTTCCATGCGGCGAAGACGGCTAAAAAAGCTTTCCGCCTGATTGGTGCAAACACCCTTGTCCATGAACCGAACGCTATGGTTGACACGGTGAGTATCCCAACCGGCGTGAAGCGCGTCCCATCCAGTGCCTTCGTCGGCATGGATGGTGGCAAGGGTGCCAACATGATCACGGACGTAAGGAACAGCATCGCTTTCATTGCGAACGATGAAAGGTAGTGACTTCCCTCCCCGTTCACGCATGATGACAACGCACTGGCGCTTGCCGGAACGGTTAAACGATAGGCGGCGGTCCTTGCGGTCGGCTTTGTTATTTTCCGGCTTCACATAGCCACCGAAATAGCCACCATCGATCTCGACAATGCCATTCAATTCACGGTCGGCCTGTTCCTGTGCCATGGCTTCGCGCAGCTTGTGCGTAAGGACAAATGCCGTTTTGTATTGGCAGTCCAGATCTCGGCTAAGCTGTAGGGCGGCAATGCCCTTTGCGCCGTTCACAAAGATCACGATAGCGGCCAACAGATCACCGAACGACATTTTGCGCGAGGCAAAGATCGTGCCGCTAGTGACGCTGAATTGGTGGTGACACGCAACGCATTTGAATTTGCGACGTGTGCTGATGTGATAAGCTTCCGTGCATCCGCAACGAGGGCAGACCGCCTCGCCTTCTGTTTCTGGCCAACGCAGCTCGCAGAATGTTGAGTAGGCGCGTTCTTCCGTCATGCGGAATACAGCCTTAAGGCTCAAAGTGCGGGCGGTGGCAGATAGGAGAAAGTGTTGCATGTCATCGTTTCCAGTGCTTATGCACTAGATATGATGGCATCAGACGCCGTTGTCAATGACGAATGTATCGCCTATGATGGCATATCGCATCATAGGAGTAGGACATGCCTGTCATTGAAAAAGAATGGGAAAACAAGGTCAAACTGCTGCTCAAAGGCGAGCTTGCGCGAAAAGGGATTACCTATGCGCAGCTTGTCGGAAAGCTGGCTGACATTGGCGTGATGGACTCTGAGCCTAACATCCGCAACAAGATCAGCCGGGGTAAATTTACAGCGGTGTTTTTGGTTCAATGCTTGGAAGCAATCGGGGCGCAGGAAGTCCGCATCTAGCGGAGCAGCAAAATGGCGAATGTCAGGCTCAAGCTGAAAATCAATCCACCGAAAATAACCAAACTAATGCTAGTCGCAGCGAAAAGCAGACGGTGCTCATCGCCAACCGCACCGCGATTGAAACCATATCTAGTGATGCGCAAGCCCAACGCGCAGAGCAACGCGCAGAAACCGATTTGCAAGCTCAGCAGGACATGGCTTTTTATGCCCTTCTGATGTTCATCGCATCGCTGGTAACCATAGCTGTTACGGCTATCGGTATTTGGTATGTGAAACGCACGCTTGATGCGACATTGGCTGCCGTCAAAGGCGCTGAAATAGCCACTGACGCGATGAAAGAAGCCAACAGGATTGCGGACCAGGCTCAAAGACCTTGGCTCACTGTTGATCTTAATTTTGATTTTACTGACGAACATGGATCGCTGCTTTTCTGCAACATCACGATAACTAATATTGGCCGCTCGCCAGCGTATAACGTAAGTGTTTTTAATGAAACCTTCGGCGATGTGATGTTTGGCCGAGCCGAGGATTTTAAGGAAATTTCCGCCAATATGATGGGTAATTACGATGAGCCTTACAGCCGTATAATTCTTCCCGATTCTTCCGAGCGAATGCAAATCAACCCAAAAGCAATTTATCATACGGTTATGGCAGGAACGTTCACTCACCCTGAAGTCTTGGTGATTGTAAACTACCAATTGTCGAATGGGCAACACGCTCAGACCAGCGCTTGGTTTGAATTTGGCTATGGGGAGCAGCGCAACCCTATTCCCCGTGGAGTGATTATGAACAGGGATAATATTAAAACCGGCCGAATTGGATATGTTAGAGTAGCTTAGGCGCCACATGCCTGCTGCCCCACAGACGATGACAGCCGCAATCAGCAGCGCAGACAACCACCTACGCATTGGTGCGTTTGCTACATAATGCCGTGGAACTCCGGCAGTTCGTCAAGGAAGAGCACGCCCAGATGCGCGAGGCTGACTTCGCCTGGCCGCACCTTGAGCCCGCCACCTGTCAACGCCGCCATCGAGGCGGAGTGGTGCGGCGCGCGAAATGGCCGTTCGCGGCTGATGCGCCCTTCATCAAGCAGACCTGCGACCGATTGCACGAGAGAGGTTTCGAGCGCCTCATCCGCGCTCAGCGGGGGCAGGATGCCGGGCAGACAGCTTGCCAGCAGCGATTTACCCGCACCTGGCGGCCCGATCATCAGGAGGTTGTGCGCGCCTGCCGCGGCAATTTCCAACGCACGCTTGGCGGTTTCCTGCCCCTTGACGCAGTTCAGATCGCGATGCGCTGCTGTCGCGGCCATCTTGCCGGGTGCTGGCGGCGGCAGTTGCTGCGTGCCTTTGAGATGATTGAGCAGGCTAACCAGATCGGGCGCTGCCACGATGCCAGCGCCGCCGGTCCACGCAGCTTCGGAGCCTTGCGCAGCAGGGCAGATAAGGCTCTTTTCCGCCTGCGCTGCATGCAGCGCTGCCAGCAATACGCCAGGCGTGGCGATGATCCGCCCGTCAAGAGCAAGCTCCCCCACAACCACGTAATCGGCCAGATGTTCAGCATCGACAATGCCCATCGCGGTCAGCAGTGCCAGCGCCACGGGAAGGTCGAAGTGTGAACCCTCCTTTGGCAGGTCTGCCGGAGCGAGATTGATGGTGATCCGCTTGGCAGGCAAAGCCAGACCCATGGCCGCGAGCGCGGCACGCACACGTTCGCGGCTTTCCCCCACCGCCTTGTCCGGCAGGCCGACCATGTTGAATGCCGGCAACCCCGAGGCAAGTTGGCATTGCACCTCGACGCTGCGCGCCTCCAGCCCCAGATAGGCAAGCGTCGATACCAGCGCGACCATCGTCTTTCCTGCCTGCTGCGTCACGGCGCCCATGAAGCAGCCGGATAGGAGTTACGGATCACCCATCGCACCACCGGCACCGGCTGTCGAGGGGCCGATGACCGGCTTTGCCTGCGGCCAGATCCTGCTGTGAAAACCCGTCCCGAACATGCCGGTGAAGATCCTCCTGGGTTCAGGCTACACTGCGCTTGACTTGCCAGACGCCAAACTTTAGATCGCCACCATCATTATGGTCGCCATTGCGGCGGCCTTGTTTCGCGTGCCGTCAGTAACGCACAATCATGCAGTGTACAGGATTTCGCCATGAAGCGCACTTTTCAACCGAGCAACCTCGTGCGCAAGCGGCGCCATGGCTTTCGCAGCCGCATGGCGACGCCAGGTGGCCGCAACATCCTGCGCGCGCGTCGTGCGCGTGGACGCAAGAAGCTGTCCGCCTAAGACAGACTTATCGTTCCGTTGGCCGCCTTAAACCCGGAGCAACCGGGCCGGCCATCGGGAATTTTCCGGCGTGCCGACTTCCTTGCAGCGAATCGGGGTCTGCGGGTTGCACGACCCGGATTCATTCTTCTTGCGCGGCCAAATGGGCTTGACCCGCCTGTCATGCGCTATGGTATTACCGTGACAAAACGTATCGGCAATGCTGTCGTGCGCAATCGCATGAAGCGCCGATTTCGCGAATTATTGTGGTCAATTCTTCCTGATGCAGGCCTTGCCGGTCACGATCATGTGCTGATTGGTCGCGAAGGCGGTATCGAACGCGATTTTCAGCAGCTTGCTACTGAACTGCATGCAGCGCTGCAACGCGTGCATGCAGGCAAGGGAGACCCACCGCGCAAACCGCGCACCGGGCGCAGACGATGAAGCATGTGCTGATCGCGATTGCGCGACTTTGGCAGCTCGGCCCTTCTGTCATCCTGCCGCCGTCCTGCCGCTTTGCGCCCTCCTGTTCGGAATACGCCATTCAGGCTCTGCGCAAGCACGGCGCGATTAAGGGTGGCTGGCTGGCGACCAAGCGGCTATTGCGCTGCCATCCGTGGGGCGGACATGGCCACGATCCGGTGCCATGATTGCCGCGCACCATCTTGAAAGCTGCCGTGCAGGCATGATCGTGCATGGTGAGACGACTGGGAAAAGACGTGGATAATCAGCGCAACCTGATCCTGGCGATGGCGCTTGTCATCCTGCTGCTGTTCGGCTGGGATGCCGCCACGCAATATTTCTACCCTGCTCCCAAAGGAGAAGTGATCGAGCAGGCGCAGGCGGGGGACGAAGATGTCCGGCGCACACGCGAAGGCGGCCTGACCAACCCTGTCGCCATTGCCGAGGAGCGCCGCGACCTGCGCACGCAGCTTGCCGACACTTCGCGGGTTCCGATCGATTCGGCAAAGGTGTCGGGTTCGATCAACCCGGTTGGCGCGCGGATCGACGATCTGACGTTGAAAACGCATCGCGAGACGATCGACAGGAATTCAGGGCCGGTGCGCCTGTTTTCGCCGGCTGGCACCCCGGCGCAGCATTTTGCGCAATTCGGCTTTGTGGGCACCGGCATCGCCATGCCTGGTCCCGAAACCGTGTGGGAGACTGAAGGCGGCTCCCTGTCCAGCGACAGTCCGGTCACGCTCACCTGGAATAACGGATCGGGTCAGATCTTCCAGCTGCGCTTCACCATTGACGATGAATATATGATCACCGTCACGCAGTCCGTTGCCAACACTGCCAGTGGGCCGGTCGCGGTGCAGCCATACGGCTTCATCAACCGGACCAGCGAAACGGCCAGCACCGATACCTGGACCGTGCATTCCGGGCCTATTGGCGCCTTTGACGGATCGGTCGCGTTCGACAACGACTATGAGGATATCGTCGACAGCCGCCTGATCGAGCCTGCAGGGCGCACCGACTGGGTTGGCTTCACCGATATCTACTGGCTGTCGGCGCTGGTGCCGGATCCTCAGGTTGCCACAGATGCGGCTTTCCGGGCGCTTGGCGGCAGCAATGTGCGTGCCGATCTGATCTACGATCCGGTGACCATTGTACCTGGCAAGCAATTTTCCCGCACGACCCGGCTGTTTGCCGGTGCAAAAGAAAGTGAAGTCCTCGACGCCTATGAAGATGCGGGGATTGCCAATTTCGGTCTGGCGATCGACTGGGGCTGGTTTCGCTGGTTTGAAAAGCCGATTTTCTGGTTGCTGAAGGAATTGTTCGACCTTGCGGGGAATTTCGGCGTGGCGATCATCGCGCTGACTTTCGTGGTGCGGCTGATCATGTTTCCAGTGGCGCAGCGCCAGTTCAAGTCTATGGCCGCGATGAAGGCGCTGCAGCCCAAGATGAAGGCGCTGCAGGAGCGTCATAAGGACGACCGCACAGTCATGCAGCAGGAGGTCATGGCGCTCTACAAGCGGGAGAAGGTCAACCCGCTGGCAGGCTGCCTGCCCATGTTCCTGCAGATTCCGGTGTTTTTCGCCCTTTACAAGGTGCTGATGCTGGCAATCGAGATGCGCCACCAGCCGTTCGCCTTGTGGATCCGCGACCTGTCCGCGCCCGACCCGGCCATGATCCTGAACCTGTTCGGCTTGCTGGATTTCACCCCGCCGGGATTCCTGTCCATCGGCATCCTCGCCTTGTTGCTCGGCCTTTCCATGTGGCTGCAATTCCGGCTCAATCCGGCGCAGATGGATCCGCAGCAGCAAAAGATATTCATGATCATGCCGTGGATACTGATGTTTGTGATGGCTCCTTTTGCAGCAGGCCTGCTCCTTTATTGGATAACGTCCAATTTCCTGACCATCGCGCAGCAAAAACTGCTCTATCTGCGTCATCCACAATTGCAGGCAACGCAGGCAGACGAGGCCAAGGCGTCGAACACCGCTACGCCTGCCAAGTCTGCCGACGGCTGATATGGCCAAGAACGGACCGGGACCGGATGCAGAAGGTCGGGCGCTTGCGGCGCGGCAGGCTGAGATAGAGGAACAGGCGCGCCGTCTGTTCGCGGGGCCGATCAGTTTCCTGCGATCGGCGCCGCAACTGCGCTTCCTGCCTGATCCCGATGTGCCGGAGATTGCCTTTGCGGGCCGATCCAACGTCGGCAAATCGTCACTGCTCAACGCCTTGACCGGGCGCAAGGCGATTGCCCGCACGTCCGTGACGCCGGGGCGCACGCAGGAGCTTAACTATTTCGATGTGGGTGAACCTGTGGTGCTGCGGCTGGTGGACATGCCCGGCTATGGATTTGCCAAGGCACCACCGGCTGTCGTGCGCAACTGGCGTTTCTTAATCAATGATTTTCTGCGCGGCCGCGTCGTTCTGAAGCGGACACTGCTGCTGATCGATGCTCGCCATGGCATCAAGCCTGTCGATGGCGACATGATGGACATGCTGGATGGCGCAGCGGTTTCCTACCGGATTGTGCTGACCAAGGCAGACAAGATCAAGGCAACCGCGCTCGATGCCGTGGCGGAACGGACTCGCACAGCGATACGCAAGCGGCCTGCCGCTCACCCCGACATTTCGATTACTTCTTCTGAAAAGGGGATGGGCATTGCCGCATTGCGTGGCTTTGTTCTCGACAGCACGCAAAGCTGATCCTGGCTTCATGCCGGCAGATACGGCATCCTGCTGCAAATGTGAGACGCATGCATGAAACTTATTGTCGGCAACAAGAACTACTCGAGCTGGAGCCTGCGCGGCTGGCTGGCGGCAAAGCAATCAGGCCTTCTGTTCGAGGAAATCACGGTCAATATCTCCGGCGAAGATTGGGAAGACGCCAAACAGCGATGGGACGATGTGCAACCGTCATCGGGCAAGGTGCCGGTGCTCTGGGATGGTGACGTGGTGATCTGGGACAGTCTCGCCATCCTTGAGTACCTGGGTGACAAGGTCGGCCGGGAGCGCTTCTGGCCCAAGGACGACGTCGCGCGCGGCCTCGCCCGGGCGATGGTGGCGGAAATGCACAGTTCCTATCAGCCGATGCGCCGCGAACTGCCCATGAACGTGCGCCGCCGCGTCAAGGCCGCTGGCATCAGCGACGATGCCAAAAGCAATATCGTGCGCATCCTCGGCCTGTGGGCAGAAGCGCGCGCGCGGTTCGGCCAGGGCGGGCCGTTCCTGTTCGGCACCTTCTGCGCCGCCGACATCTTTTATGCGCCGGTGGTATCGCGCTTCATGACCTATGGCATCGGCGTACCCGGCTTTGCGCAGAACTACATGCAGGCGGTGTGGGAACACGACTGGATGCAGCAATGGATCGCCGCATCCGAAGAAGAGGACTGGGTGATCGAGACCTTCGAGGTGGAGCAGGTATAAAGGCCGGCTCCGCTAAGCTTTAGCGGAGGTCCGGCGGCGTTGCCTTTTCCTTCAGCATGACGATGGCTTCGTCGACTGACATCATCTGCTGGTCCTTGTCGCCAAGGATGCGCACGGCGACAGTGCCTTCCTCCGCCTCCCGCTTGCCGACCACCAGCATGTAGGGAACCTTGGCCAGCGAGTGTTCGCGCACCTTGTAGTTGATCTTCTCGTTCCGAAGATCGCCTTCGACGCGGATATTCGCGGCCTTCAGCTTCGCCAGCACTTCGGCTGCGTAATCATCCGCGTCGGACACGATGGTGGCGACCACCGCCTGCACCGGGGCCAGCCACACCGGCAGCCGACCGGCGAAATGTTCCACCAGAATGCCGATGAACCGTTCATAACTGCCGAAGATCGCTCGGTGCAGCATCACCGGGCGGTGACGCGCCCCATCCTCGCCGACATAGCTTGCGTCCAGCCGTTCGGGCAGCACGCGATCCGACTGGATCGTGCCGACCTGCCAGGTACGGCCGATGGCGTCGGTCAGATGCCATTCCAGCTTGGGCGCATAGAATGCCCCCTCGCCCGGAAGTTCTTCCCACCCGTATTCAGCGGTCGCCATGCCGGCCTCGGCCACGGCGTTGCGCAGTTCACCTTCCGCCTTGTCCCAATCGGCGTCCGATCCAAACCTCTGTTCAGGCCGCAGCGCCAGCTTGATCGAATATTTTGCAAAGCCCAGATCGCGATATACCCGGTCGGCAAGGTCGCAAAAGGCGCGGACCTCCGCCACCACCTGATCCTCGGTGCAGAAGATGTGCGCGTCGTCCTGCGTGAATTGCCGCACCCGCATCAACCCGTGCAGCGCGCCATGCGGTTCGTTGCGATGACAGCAGCCCATCTCCGCCAGCCGGATTGGCAGATCGCGATAGGAGGTGATGCCCTGCTTGAACACCAGCACATGCGCGGGGCAGTTCATCGGCTTCAATGCCATCATGTCGGCGTCGGTCGAGATTACCGGCGCATCATCGTCGACGCCGGGGATGGCGTCCGGCACCACGAACATGTTTTCCCGGTACTTGCCCCAATGGCCCGACTTTTCCCATTGCCGCGCATCCATCAATTGCGGCGTCTTGATCTCGGCATAGGCCGCGCCATCGAGCGCGCGGCGCATATAGGCTTCCAGCTCGCGCCAGATCATGTAACCCTTGGGGTGCCAGAACACGCTGCCCTGCGCTTCGGGTTGAAAATGGAACAGGTCCATTTCCGCGCCCAGCTTGCGATGGTCACGCTTTGCCGCTTCTTGCAGCCGCAGCAGATGGGCGGCAAGCTGCTTCTTGTTCAGCCAGCCCGTGCCGTAGATCCGGCTGAGCATCGCATTGTTCTGATCGCCGCGCCAATACGCACCCGCCACGCGCGTCAGCTTGAACGCCTGCGGATCGAGCCTGCCGGTGGAGGCAAGATGCGGCCCCCGGCACAAATCCAGCCAGTCCTCACCCGAATGATAGACGGTCAGCGGCTCTCCCGCCGGCAGTTCGGCCGCCCATTCCGCCTTGAAGGTTTCGCCCTGCTCGCGAAACCGAGCGATGAGATCATCACGCGTCCATTCCTCGCGGCGCAGCGGCTTGTCTGCCCGGATGATGTCGCGCATCTTTTCTTCAATCACCGGCAGGTCGTCGGACGTGAACGGTCCGCGCGCACCCGGCGCGAAATCATAATAGAAGCCATCGTCGGTCGATGGTCCGAACGTGATCTGCGTATCGGGCCAAAGCGCCTGCACCGCTTCTGCCAAAACATGCGCAAAATCATGACGCGCAAGTTCCAGCGCTTCTGCCTCATCCTTGCCAGTGACGAGTTCCAGCCGCGCATCGCCGTCGAACGGCCGACCCATATCGCGCAATTCGCCATTTACGCGTGCAGCCAACGCCGCCTTGGCCAGGCCCGGACCGATGGCAGCAGCCACATCCGCAGGCGTGCTGCCGGGCGCGACTTCGCGCAGGGTGCCGTCAGGAAGGCTGATCTTGAGAAGTTCGGTCATGTGCTGCGCTTCTTGTGCAAGGGTTTGTCAGTCAGTTCAGGCGTGCGGCTTCAGGGATGATCGCAACGGATCATAGTCATCATTCCTCTGTCCGGATCAGCACAGCCTCGCCGATCAGCGCAAACAGAAAGAACGGCGCCCATGCAGCCAGAAACGGTGGATACCCGCCGAAATTGCCGATGGCCAGCGCTGCATTGTCCACAACAAAGAAGGTGAAACCCAGCGCCATGCCAATGACCGCCCGGACGAACAGCTGCCCTGACCGCGCCAGCCCGAAAGCGGCGATCGCACCCAGCAGCGGCATCAGCATTGATGACAGCGGGCCTGAAATCTTGTGCCACCATTTTGCCTCAAGCTCTGCGGTGCGCAGCCCGGCCGCCTGCAGCGCATCGATGGAGCGGGACAATTGGCCAAGATCCTGCGCATCGGGATTGACCCGGCTGATGGCAATTTCCTGCGGCGTTACGCCTTGTGCCACGATGGTGTCGGGCATCTGCTCCTGTGTCGCGGTGGCAACGCGAAAACGCACCGGGTCGCGCAGCAGCCATCCCTCGCCCGTCCACAGGGCCTCATCGGCACGCCATTGTTCCGACAGCATGAGCGTCGGGTCACGTTCGTACCAGGTAACGCCCGTGAGGATGGTGTCATCGCCGGTGCCGCTGGCAAGCTGCGCCGCCAGGATGTCCGAACCTTGTGCGATGTAGATGTCGGTGCGGGTGTCCTCTCCTATCGCGAGCGGCCCGTATTCCACCTTCTGCCATGCGCTAAGCGTTGCTGTCGTGCTCGTCACCACCTTCTCATTGAAGGCAAAGCTGATCCCGGCGATGAGCAAAGCGGACAGCAACAGCGGCGCCAGGATCTGATGCGCGGAAAGCCCGGCCGCCTTCATGGCGATTACCTCGCTGTTCTGATTGAGCGTGACGAGCGTCAGCAAGGTGGCAAGCAGCACCGAGTACGGCAGGAACCGGGCGACGAGTTGCGGCACGCGAAGCGACACGTAGGTCCATAATTGTGCTTCGCCATTTCCTGGCGCACCAAGGATCTTGCCGCTTTCGCCGAGCAGATCGAGGATCTGCAGGATCAGCACGAGCATGGCGAGTACAGCCACGATCCGCACGATGAAAAGCTTGCCGAGATAGATCGTCAACCGCCGGGACGGGAAGAAATCAAGCCGCAACGGGCGCCTCCTCCGTTACGCCGGACCTGGATGCCCGCCGCCCCATGCCGAACCTGCGCAACAGCCGCATGATCCGGCGGCCGACGAACGCGGCGCCCGTTTCCAACCAGCCAATCGCCTGTCCGCCGGGCACATACGCGACCCGCCAGTACATCCACACGATCAGCGCCGCGAATACCAGGAACGGCACCCACAATGAAACGAGCGGACTGACCAGCCCCAGCGCCGCCACATCCTGCCCGTACTGGTTGATCTTGTGATAGGCGACGACCATGACGATGGAGACGAAGACGCCCAGCGCGGAACTCGACCGTTTGGGCGGAATCGCCAGCGCCACTGCGAGCAAAGGCAACAGCAGCATCATCACCACCTCGACCAGTCGATAATTGAGGCTGGCCCGCGTCACGTCGCGGGTGCCGGCGTCGACGTCCTGGCTCCAGCCAAGCTTGAACAGTTCAGGCAGGACATATTCCCGCTCTTCCCCGCCGCGGGTGCGGAACCGTTCGACAGCAGGCAGGTCGATCGGCAGGTCATAACTGGAAAAGGTCAGCACCCGCGGCATCTCATTGGCCTGCTGGTCCTGGATGATCGTGCCGTCGTTCAGCCGAAGCACGATGGTGTTGGGCTCGCTCTCAAGCGCCATGAAGCGCCCTTCGCGCGCAGATATGGAAAGCATGTCGCCGCTGTCCTGCGTAACGCGGGCAAAGACCCCGCCAAGCCGCCGCCCGTTGTCGCTACTCTCTTCGATCCGCAGCGTAGTGCGCCCTTGCAGCGTATTGAACTCTCCGACCTTGATTGATGCGCCAAGCGCGCCTGACGACAGTTCGAAGGACAGCCGCTGGTAATCATAACGCGACAACGGTTGCAGATAGCCGACGATCAAAAGGTTCAATCCCGCCAGCAGCAAGGTGATGAGATATGGTATGCGCAGCAGTCTGGTATAGCTCAGCCCGACGGCCCGCATCACGTCCAGCTCTGAAGACGTGGCCAGCTTGCGAAATGCAAACAGGATGCCCAGCATCAGTCCCAGCGGAATGGCAAGCCCCATGTATTCGGGCAGCAGATTGGCCAGCATGCGGAACACCACGCCAATCGGTCCACCTTCGTCGGCCACGACTTCGAACAGGCGCAACATCTTGTCGAGGATCAGCAGGGATGCCGCCAGCAGCAGCGTTCCGATCATCGGAACCAGCACGAGCCGGAAGATGTAGCGATCGATGGCCGGGAAAAGCTTGGTAAACAAATCTTGCTGCTTTGATCAGGGAGGCGTTTGCGTTTGAACCCTCTATAGACAAACCGCTGCCGGGTCACCCGATTTACGGCAAGCCGGGGTCACCCGCCATGGTGCGGGCAAGGCGTCGCCGTATCAGACGCAAAGCGCGCCTTTCTCGCTACGCTTTTTCCAACGTGCATTGCAGCGGATGCTGGTTCTCGCGGGCGAAATCCATCACCTGGTTTACCTTGGTTTCGGCAATCTCGTAAGGATAGATGCCACAGACCCCGACTCCACGCTGATGGACGTGCAGCATGACCTGAGTGGCCTGCTCCATGTCCATGCGGAAGAACCGCTTCAACACCAGAACCACAAATTCCATGGGTGTATAGTCATCGTTGAGCAGCAGGACCTTGAACTGGCTTGGCTTCTTGGGCTTTGCCCGCGTCCGGGTCGCTACACCCAACTGTCCCTGACCAGGCTGACCGTTGTCGCCATCTGTGTCGCCATCGCTGCTGCACACCTGACCCAAGGTTTTTCCGCAGGACCGCTCGGCACTGCAGGTCGCGCACGGCAGACATGGCCGCAGCGCCAAGCTACAGCCCCGGTCCATGCCAGGCACAATGCCCCAAAGTTCACGATCGATTATCATAACCTGAGCAGAATATCGTATTGCATGCGAATGGGACAAGAGGTGCAGCGCCGTTTTTGAAAAATGAGGCATTGTTGCCGGCATGATGACACCTGTCATGATGACCTCCCTGCGTCCGCTTTGCACAAAGCTGAAGCCGGCAGCGGGTGTTCCACTGCCGGCTTCGCAACATCGGTTTGGGATCGCAGGAACAGGCATGGTGGCCTCCCCGCCCGTCCCTGCAATCGCCAATAAGATCCGATCAGGCGGCGCGGCTCTTTTCCATCGCCAGGCTTACCCGGTTGGAAAGTGGCTGCGACGCATCATTGACCAGCTTCAGCATGGATTCGGTGTTCTTCGAAGCCAGCGCCACTACCTTGTCGAACTGCTTGCGCATCATCGTGCTCTGCAGCTGGAACAGATCAGTCGGTGAACGCACACCGGCCATTTCCCGCATGTCAGCGGTCAATGCCTCGAACTCCGTCTTGCCATCGGCAAGCGCCGTACGGCCCATATCCTGCAGGCCAGCGGCCAGGATCTTGTTCGCCTCGACAACGGCTTCCATGTTGCCACGGGCAAATTCACCCGCGTGCGACAGAAGCTCGGTGCTCTTTTCATAGGCATTGCGGGTCCGAGCGTTCATCTCGCTCATGCCGGCCTTCATGTTGTTGCCAATCGTTTCGGAAGTGCTCATCTTGGTATTCTCCTGAGGGGATGTCTTGGTTTTCGTGGTGATGGCCGCTTTTGCAGCATCGGAATTGCCGGAATGACCGCGCGTACCCGCACTGACAGCAGCATCACGTCTTGCGGAAGCCTTGATCATGTTTGCCTGACGCTGCACCTTGTCCTTCTTGGCAGCACCCTTTGCCGGCTGGCTCTTGCGGGTCTCGTCGTTGCGCTTGACCGGAACCGGAGCAGGCTTGGCTTCGGGAACATCGACAGCAGCGCCGCTGCCTTGCCCGCTACCTTTGACTGCCGCAGGCTTGTTGCGCACGATCTGACGGGCTACTGCAACTGACGCGGTCGCCATGTCGCGCGTCGCGTCAGCCGCAAGAACCGGTGATCCGCTGCCTGCATTATGCAGCACGGGGCGATCCTGCCCAGCCGAATTCACGGCCGCGAGAATGTCGATTGCTGCCTTTTCCTCAGGCACATTTGCAAGCGCCTCTTGCGGAGCGGGAATGGGCGAGCCGTTTGTCTTGTCATCAGCCATGGGCCTGAACTCCAATAATTCTTCTGCGTTATCAAATACGACTGATACCGCACGATCCCGACGAAACCGCAGCGGCAATCCAGCCAATTCGACATATGCTGCGCTGCAACAATATAACTTCGCACGACCAGTGTCAACAGGCATTGTGCGGTGCAGCACGCAGAAGCTACCGCTTCACCACGGGATGGTGCTCGTCAGCGGGTTTTCACATAGCGGCCCGGCGCATCCTCGATGATTGCATCATTTTTACCGCCGGGTTTGCGTCGGCCTGTCGCTGCCACGGTCGTTTCATCCTGACTGCGGATCCAGTCGATCCAGTCGCCCCACCAACTGCCCGGCCGCTCCTGCGCCTGTTCGCAAAACGCATCCAGCGTGTCAGGCAGCTTCTCGTCATCGAGCGTCCAATATTGGTATTTCCCGCTTTCCGGCGGGTTGACCACCCCTGCGATATGCCCCGAACCTGCCAGCATGAAGCGCACCGGTCCCGACAGATGCCCTGTCATTTTCCAGACGCTTTGCGGCGGAGCGATGTGATCTTCCCGACCGGCCTGGATGTAACAGGGTGTCTTGATCAGACGCAGATCGACCGGTGTGTTGTCCACGACCATCGAATCGGGCTGAACCAGCCGGTTGTCCTTGTAAAGGTCTTTCAAATATTCGCGGTGCCAGCGCGCGGGAAGATTGGTGACATCACCGTTCCAGTGCAGCAGGTCGAACGCTCGATATTCCTTGCCGAGCAAGTAATTGTCGATGACATAGTTCCAGATGAGGTCGGGACTGCGTAGCAGGTTGAACGCCGCTGCCAGATAGCGGCCATCGACCACCCCGTCGCTCGCCAGCGCATCCACCATCGCAAGCTGCTGATCATCGATGAAAGCCTTGAGCTCACCTGCTTCGGAAAAATCCACCTGCGCGGTAAAGAAGGTGGCCGAGGCGACGCGCTCCTCTTCCTTCCTGCGGGCCAGAACGGCCAGTGTGGCGGCCAGCGTAGTGCCGGCGACACAATAACCTACCGTGTGCACGGCCGGCACCTTCAGGCGTGCACGTACGAGGTCGACCGCTTCGATCTGCGCGCGGACGTAGTCACTCCACGTCAGTTCAGCCATGGCTGCATCGGCGGATTTCCAAGAGACGATGAATACCGTCAGGCCCTGCTCGACCGCCCAGCGAACGAAGCTTTTCTTCTCCCCGAGATCCAAGATGTAGAACCGGTTGATCCAGGGCGGAAAGATGACAAGCGGCGTCTTGAGCACTTCCTTCGTGGTGGGTGTATACTGGATCAGTTGGAACAGAGGGGTTTCATGAACCACTTTGCCCGGTGTTGCGGCAATGTGGACACCCACCTCGAAGGCTTGTTTGTCAGTGTGGCTGAGCTGCCCCGCTTTCAAATCAGCAATGAGATGCTGCATTCCGCGCAGCAGGTTCTTACCACCTGTTTCCAGCGTGCGCTCAATGACGAGCGGATTGGTTAACGGGAAATGTGCCGGAGACAGCGATTCGGCAACCAGTCGGGTGAAGAACTGCATCTGCGCCTTACGGTCGGCCGGCAGGCCTTCTGCCTTGTCCGCCGCCGACAGCATCTGTTCGGCCATCAACAGATAGGCCTGGTGCAACATGGCAAACAAAGGCTGCTCGCGCCATTTGTCATCCTTGAACCGACGGTCCGAGCGTGGCAATTGCACACCACCTTGCTCGCGATCTTCGTCCGTTCGATCACCGGTGAGGCCGTACTGACCAAGCACACTTTGCCAAAGAGCGATGCTGTCGCTCATGAAACGCTGCTGCGCCTTTGCACTGGATAGTGCAGACCCGCTCATCCAGCCGGTGGCAAGCTCCATCCACCGGGCCGGATCGGCGAAAGGCCCATCACCGCTGCCCGGTCGTTCTTCAAGGAACCGCGCCCACATGTCAGCGAGCTGTTCGCTTACCTGCTGCCACGCTTCTTGCGTCTGATCCTGCGCGTCGGCACCCTTGTCGCCGCCAGCGCCTGCTTCAGGCGTGCCGAGCATGGCGTTGAACATGGCCTGCGCTGCCGAAGATTGCATCGCAACCATCTCCTTCATTGGCCCGGCCATCATGGAAGCAAACGGCCCTGCCATCATCGTCGGCAACCAGCCACCCGACCTCGCCTGCGGGCCGCCTTCCTGTGCGTGATCTGCATTCGCACTGTCTGGCGCCGGGCTGTCTGAAGGCGCACCACTTTCTTGCGTCGTGCCTTCATTGGAAGGTGTGCTGGTCATGTGATCTCTCCCGCTCTGTGTGCGTACTTGCGCCTGCTCCGCCGGCCAGATAGCCGTTGCGCCTTGTCCTGGTCACAGGATCGCGCGAAACTTTTTCAGGGTCATGCCGAATTGCCTTGAACAGTCTCGTTTCTCAACCCAAAGCCTGCATTCTGCGCAATTTTGTTTCACCTGCCGGGTTCAGACCCCCGCAAACCCGAAACCGGACGATGGACGACGAATTCTACCGCATCAAGCGCCTTCCCCCTTACGTGATCGCGGAAGTCAACGCGATGCGAGCCGCGGCACGCCAGTCGGGCAAGGACATCATCGATCTTGGCATGGGCAATCCCGACCTGCCGCCACCTGCTCATGTCATCGAGAAACTCTGCGAAGTGGCGGCAAAACCAGGGGCGCACGGCTATTCGCAATCGCGCGGCATACCGGGGTTGCGGCGGGCGCAGGCCAATTATTACGACCGACGGTTCGGCGTCGATCTTGACCCCGATGGCGAAGTTGTCGTCACGATGGGGTCGAAGGAAGGATTGGCAAGCCTTGCCACGGCGATCACGGCACCGGGCGACGTCATCCTGGCGCCTAACCCCTCCTATCCGATCCACACCTTCGGCTTCATCATTGCCGGCGCTTCCATCCGCGAAGTGCCCACCACGCCTGACGAGAACTATTTTCGCGCACTGGATAACGCCATGCGCCATTCAGTGCCGCGACCCACGGTGCTGATCGTCAACTATCCGTCCAATCCCACGGCCGAGACAGTCGACCTTGCCTTTTATGAGCGGGTCGTCGCCTGGGCGCGGGAAAACAAGGTCTGGGTGTTGTCGGATCTGGCCTATTCCGAACTTTACTACGATGGCAATCCGACTCGCTCGATACTCGAAGTGCCGGGCGCAAAGGATATTGCAATCGAGTTCACCTCTCTTTCCAAGACCTACTCGATGGCAGGTTGGCGGATGGGATTCGCCGTTGGCAATCGCAAGCTGATTTCAGCTTTGACGCGCGTGAAGAGCTATCTCGATTACGGCGCTTTCACCCCCATACAGGCCGCCGCCTGTGCCGCGCTTAACGGCCCGCAGGATATTGTGGAACGCAACCGGGAGCTTTACCGCAAGCGGCGCGATGTCATGGTGGAGGCATTTGGCCGGGCCGGCTGGGATATCCCGCCGCCGCGTGCGTCCATGTTTGCCTGGGCACCGCTGCCACCGGCGCTCAAGGCGATGGGCAGTCTGGAATTTGCCAAGCAGTTGCTGACCGAGGCCGAAGTGGCGGTGGCCCCCGGCGTAGGCTACGGCGAGCAGGGCGAAGGCTTCGTGCGCATTGCCATGGTTGAAAACGAGCAGCGCCTGCGGCAGGCTGCCCGGAATGTGAAACGCTGGCTTCAGACCATGGGGGTCAATCAACCTGGCGGCGCATAAATTTCCCCGCTGCCGCATTGCACAGCTGCAGATTGCACGCTAATTGCGCCTTGTGAACACGCATGCGTGCGCGTTCGAGAGGCCCGATGGCGGAGTGGTTACGTAGGGGACTGCAAATCCTCGCACGCCGGTTCGATTCCGGCTCGGGCCTCCAATGCTTTTCTCCTGTTGATCCGATCCGGAGGGTTCCAGGGCAGCTTCGGCCCAGCTACGTTGCTCGATATTGTCGGGCCCGAAGGTGGACAATGTTAGTATAGGTATTGGAGGTCGTACGCGAGGTATCTGGTCGAAGAGCGCTACAGCGCGCTGACGCTCCTCTCCTATGTGTTCGCAAACGAACCACTCGGCTATCTTTACCCAATCAGGCGCGTAGCCAGTGCCACTTCCAACCGCATTGCTATCTGCCTCCAGCAATTTTGAGGTTTACTGCCGGAGAGCAGCTAGGAGATCAGTCATCATTGATCCCGAAAGGTATTTTCTGTGCGTGACGGAAAACCGTCTTTAGCACTGCCCTGTTGGCCAAGTTGAAAGGTCAGCTACTGATCGGATTTGGGCGATTGTCGGGAAGAGCTCCATAGTTCAATCTCATCACCCATGTGGTCCGTGACAATTGACCATTCGCGAAACCCGATAGAAGAATCGTCAGAGGCATCTGCTGGTAAATTCAAAGGAACACAAAATGATTCCGTCATAAGATTGTCTGGATGGGTAACTAAAACAGTTACGTTGCCGGATACGATGATTAAATCGGGATGTCCGTTAGCCTGCGCAGTCGATCTGCTTACAAACATTCATTCCATACGGATGATGAAGATTAGCGCTCCTAGGAACGAAAATTTGGGTCTGAATGAAAATACCGAGTAGGCGGATCGCCTCCCAATTCGGCAAGTTCTTAATTACTCTCATCACCCCATATCAGGAACGGCTCACGATATTGCTGCATTGGGAAGAGAAGTCCGGAAACCTTCGCACCGCGTCGAATTTTCCGCACTCAAAAAAGTTTCTACTGGTAGAAAAACTTCAGACGTTTTGCATTCATCAATTTTTTTCGTCAAAACATATCAGGATCAGAGCGCGGAACCAGATTTGCAACTGGCACTTACCAGAAGCCTGCGCGTGCACCAATCGTGACGGCTGGAATGGCGATGACTCAGCCAGTGCTGAGGATCTAAACTAAGCCTGACACAAACAAAACACGAGCTACAAAGATTAACTTTCCAAGTTGAAGATTGCCTTTGCAAACTGCCTCGAGCAGCATCAAAACCGTTGCCCGGAGCGGGATCAGGCGATAAGGCGCACGACATTGCCGCTTTAGCTCAGTTGGTAGAGCATCGCATTCGTAATGCGGGGGTCACAGGTTCGAGTCCTGTAAGCGGCACCACTTCTGGTCAAAGATGGGAACACTCCCTTCCAAACGGGGGAGTCCCTTCGCCAGTCCCCGCTCCAGCACCGATTTCGAGCCCGTGATCGTGACGCGATCCTTCGACACTCTCACCTCGTATACCAGCATCCGCAGGTAGGCGCTCCGCAGGGTGCTGTCTTCATCATGCAGCTTGGCCGACAATTGCCGCGAGAATTTTTTCAACACGGCGGGAGTGATTCTTCTGGAGCCTCGCACAAGCTGGCTTTCCAGAACATCGATACGGGATGTGATCGCCGCGACGGCTTCGCGATTCTCGCTCAGCCGCTGTGCGAACTCGGGATCGCTGGGTTTCATAATACCCTCTTCGATCAGACCAAGCAGGCGATCGATGGCAGTGCGCCTCCTGGTGCGCTCTGCATTGGCTTGGGTGAGCTCCTGCTCCATACGCTGGCGCTTGTCGTCGGCCAGTTCCAGAACTTCCTTCAGGAGCTCTTCCAGGCGCCCACGCCCGAGTAAGCGCTTCTCAACAGCGCGGAAAACGGTTTCATCGAGCTTCTCACGTCTAACGT
>NZ_JAVRHS010000010.1:0-87339 GCF_031846435.1 Croceicoccus esteveae | reverse complement strand
CAGGCGCCATTCATATCTGGGCGGCATCAGCCCACTCGCATTCGAAGCCAAGGTGGCATAGTGAGACAGGTGATCGGCGCAAAACCGTTACAAGTCCAAGGGAGTGGGGAGGGAAACCGAGTGGATCGGGAAACTCCAGGATCTAGATAGCACGAGCGTAGGCTGGTCGCGGAACGAAACTGTTCGGCGCCTCGACATCGGATCGTTCTGACCGTAGGGCAGAATGCAAGTCTAAGCTTGCACCAACGCTGCGACAAACCGCTATTGCGACAAACGGTCGGCGCTATGGTTTCGCCCGTAATTGCTTGAGCGGCTGTCGATCCGCTCTCATGCCTTTAATGAAAATCGCGCGATTTCGGCATGATGTTCACGTCGCGCGGGTGTCGCGCCATGGCAGATGGCAGCGGGCTTACGACATGATCCGCGCGGGCAAGGTCAGGGCGCAGCAGATCATCCGACAGGCTGACAAGCTGCGCGGTGTCGTCCTCCATCTGTCTTGCAACGACATGGATGACGGCATCGTCCATCTGCACGGTGCCGTGCACCACCATCAGCCGCGCTGCCATGATCGTCTTCCTGAACCGCTTCAGCGCGTCGGGCCAGATGACCAGATTGATGACTCCGGTTTCGTCTTCCAGCGTGATGAACACCACGCCTTTTGCGCTGCCCGGCCGCTGCCTGATCAGCACGATGCCTGCCACCGACACATGCTGGTTGAACCGGCAGGACCACAGATCGGCGGCCTTGGTAAACCGGCGTGCGGTGTAACCATTACGCAGGAATTCCATCGGATGCGCTTTCAGCGACAGGCGCGTGGTCTGATAGTCCGCGACCACATGCTCGCTCATCGGCATCGGCGGCAGCAGCGTCGGCGTATCGGCGCCCTCGTCCCCTGCCTCGGCAAAAGCAAACAACGGCAGGTCGGGCGCATTCTTCAGCGTGCGGGCATCCCACAAGGCGGCACGACGATCCTTGCCCAGCGAACGAAACGCATCGGCAGCGGCAAGCAGCTCGATCGGACGGGTGGTCAATCCGGCCCGGTGGCGCAGATCCTCTACCGCTTCAAACGGAGTGCCGCGCGCATCCAGCAAGCGGGCAACATCTACCCGCGCGATTCCGTCGATCTGCCGCAAACCCAGCCGCAGGACCAGTTCGCGCTGCCCCTTTACGACCTGCCATTCGACGGCATTGTCCCATTCGGAATAGTTCACATCCACTGCCAATATGGTGACGCCGTGCTCGCGCGCATCGCGCACGATCTGCGCCGGTGCATAAAATCCCATCGGCTGCGAATTCAGCAAGGCGGCGGCAAAGATCGCGGGGTGATAATGCTTCAGCCAGCTTGAAACATACACCAGATGCGCAAAACTCGCCGCGTGGCTTTCGGGAAAGCCATATTCGCCAAACCCTTCGATCTGGCTGAAACAGCGGGCGGCGAACACCGCATCATAGCCCCGTTCGACCATGCGACCGACCATCTTTTCCTTGTGCCGCGATACCAGCCCGCGGGAGCGGAACGTCGCCATCGCCTTGCGCAACTGGTTCGCTTCGGCCGGGCTGAACCGGGCAGCGACCATGGCGATCTTCATTGCCTGCTCCTGGAATATCGGCACACCCAGGGTCCGCTTCAGAATGACTTCAAGCTCGTCTTCTGGTCCGTGTTCTGGCGCAGGTGAGGGATATTGCGGCATCTCGCGGCCCTGCCGGCGCTTGAGGTAGGGGTGCACCATATCGCCCTGGATCGGCCCTGGCCTGACTATCGCGACCTCGATGACCAGATCGTAGAACGTGCGTGGCTTGAGCCGGGGCAGCATGTTCATCTGTGCGCGGCTTTCAACCTGGAACACGCCCAGCGAATCGCCCTTGCACAGCATGTCGTAAACCGCTGGATCTTCCTGCGGGATGCTTGCAAGCGAATGCGTCACGCCGCAATGCGCCGCCAGCAGGCTGAATGCCTTGCGGATACACGTCAACATCCCAAGCGCCAGAACATCCACCTTGAGAATGCCCAGCGTGTTGATGTCATCCTTGTCCCACTCGATGAAACTGCGCTCAGGCATGGCGCCGTTGCCGATAGGCACTGTGTCAGTCAGTTTCTCCTGGGTAAGGATAAACCCGCCAACATGCTGCGACAGATGGCGCGGCATGCCGATCAGCTGCTCGGCAAGGGCGATCGTGCGCCGCAGGTGCGGATCGCACAGGTCCAGTCCGGCTTCGGCAACCTTCTCCTCGCTGACCGAAGTGCCCCAGCTTCCCCAGATCGTCTTGGCAAGCGCGGCCGTCACATCCTGCGATAGCCCCATCACCTTGCCGACCTCGCGGATCGCCATGCGCGGCCGGTAATGGATGACAGTCGCGCATAATCCGGCCCTTTCGCGCCCGTAGCGTTCATAGATGTGCTGGATCACTTCCTCGCGCCGTTCATGTTCGAAATCGACGTCGATGTCGGGTGGCTCCTTGCGCTCTTCCGATATGAAGCGCTCGAACAGCAATTCGTGCTGTGCAGGGTCGACTGACGTGATCTTCAGACAGTAACACACCGCGCTGTTCGCCGCCGATCCACGCCCCTGGCACAAGATGCCCCGGCTGCGGGCGAACTCGATGATGTCGTGAATGGTCAGAAAATATTGCGCGATGTTCATGCGTTCCATCAGCGCCAGCTCTTTTTGCAAAGTGGCACGAACCCTGGGCGGCACTCCATCCGGGTAACGCTGCGCCGCACCTGTCCAGGTCAGCTCGGCCAGATGCGAATTGGCATCCTTGCCTTGCGGCACGGTTTCCTGCGGATATTCGTAACGCAGCTCATCAAGCGAAAAATTGCAGGCATCGGCGATCCGACGGCTTTCCACGATCGCTTCGGGCCATTGCGCAAACAGGCGCACCATCTCGCCCGGGCTTTTCAGATGCCGCTCGCCATTGGGGTTGAGCCGCAGTCCTGCATCGAAAATCGTGCATTTTTCACGGATGCAGGTCATCACGTCCTGCAAGGGCCGTCGGGCCGGCGTGTGGTAATGGACATCATTGGTGGCAAGCAGTTTCAACCCATGCGTCTGCGCCAGCTGCTGCAAGCGGTTGATCCGCGCCCGGTCATCGCCTCTGTAAAGACAGGATGCAGCTATGTGGCTCAACGCTTGCAGGTGCCCTGCCATCGCTGACAGCGCGGCAGCAAATTCGTCCAGATCGTCTTCGGGTATCGCCACAAGAAAAACCGCATCGTTCAGATGTGCGCCGACATCGGCAAGCGCAATGTCGCACTGGCCTTTTGCCTGCCACCTGCCTTTGGCATCCTGCATCTTGCCTTTCGAAAGCAGACGGCAAAGATCGCCATAAGCCATGCGATTCTGCGGATAGGCATAGAGCGACGGCGCATCGACAAGGTCCAGACGGCAGCCGATGACCGGCCGCAATTTGGCAGTGCGGGCCTCGCTGTGCAGCCGCACCACCCCTGCCATGGTGTTGCGATCGGCAATGCCCAGTGCATCGTAGCCAAGATCATGCGCAGTCGTGACCAGATCGACCGCATCAGAAGCGCCGCGCAGAAACGAAAAGCATGAGACCAGACCAAGTTCGACAAATGCCGCAGGCGGGTTGCGCGCAAATTCATCGCCATCGCCAAGCGTGCGCCGGCCAGGCGTCAGGGAAGCATCAGGCATGGCAAACCATCGGTTTCACGCATCGAGCCCATGGATAAACCAGCGCGGCGCACCGCCGCGTCCGTCATCCGGCAGTCCTTCGCGATAAAGCCAGAAGCGGCGGCCTTCCTTGTCCTCCACCCGGTAATAATCGCGCAGCCGTGCCGATGATTTCTCGCGCCACCATTCAGGAGCAATGCGGCCCGGGCCCTGGCTGCGCACGACGATATGGTTTTGCCGGCGCCAGCGGAACCGGGCCGGCGGCCCTTCCGGCACGGCGTGCAGCACCTCCACATCCTCGGCCGGAAACAGCAGGCGCAACGGCATCGCCTCTTCGCGCGACAGGCTACTGGTGCAGGCGGCAGGGATCGCATCGGGCAAGATCATGCTGGATACAGGGCCCGATATGGACACGGACGCAGGCACGAAAACTTCGGCGCGTTCGGGGATATGACTGCCCTGCAAAAGCGCCTTGCGCACTGCCCCATTGCCAAGCCGGGCCACCAGCCGGTCGATCAGACAGGACAGCGCAAGCTCCTCATCGACGTTGCCGGCAAGATTTTGCTGCGCCGCCGGCAGATCCTGCCGCCCTGTCGCCTCCAGCGTCATGACTTCAAAACCCGAGCCGGGGTCGAGTGTCTCCAGCCGGCCTTCGAACAGGCGCTTGAGATGGCCGGCATCGCGGCTGGCCCGACTGGTAGCGACCTCCACTGCAGAAACCCCGCCATCCAGCCGGTACCCCGCCAGCCGTAAGCGTCGAGCCCCCAGATCGCGTTCCGCCAGCTGTCCGCACAGATCGTCGAGCAGATCGGCAAGCACATGGGCAACAGGTTCGACATCGGCAATCGGCTCGGCAAGCTTGCGCATGCTGCGCGCCCGCAGTCGGCGCTCTGCCGCGACCAGCGGCTCCGGCACGGTGCCAAGCGCCTGATCCAGCCGCAGCACCGGATTTGCAGAAGGCGCGCTGGCCTGCCGGAACCGCCTGATCAAGGCCGCACGCGGCACTGCCATCAGCGCAGCCACGGTCTTGAGGCCCAATCTTGCCAAGAGGGTGGTCGTGTCCGCATCCAGGCGCAGGGCTGCTACACCAAGCGGGGACAGCGCCGCTGCCACATCCGCGGCTGGACAGACAGACTGGCCTGTATGGCCATGGCGGGCCAGCGCCCACGCACTGCCGATAGTCGGAGCCAGAGCCACGCGTGCTGTCAGCCCCAGAGCGGCAAAGGCAGTGACAATATCGCCAGCCATTACAGGCTCGCCGCCGAACAGATGACCCGATCCGGTCACGTCCAGCAACAGCCCGTGAGCGCCATCGGTGTGGGTATCCGCCTGCACCCATGGACACCACCGGCGGCACCAATGCGTCAGTTCTGCAATGTCGGCGGCATCTGCCTGCTCGTTTGCCGGCTCGACCCGCAAGGCGGGAAACAATGCCCGCATGTCGGTAACGCGCGCGCCCTGCCTTACCCCCAGCGCGTAGGCTGTCCTGCTGGCATCGTGAACGACCGGACCATGCCTGCCTTCGCGGGCAAGCACCAAAGGTTCAGCCACCGCTGCTGGATCGATGCCGCTGCGCTTCCACCACCGCTGGATCGGGAATTGCGGCAGAAAAATCGAGCCGATGCGCCGTTCGGTCATAGTGCACCATCCAGGTGCCCGGCTTCAGCCCCCGCGCGCGGAACAGTTCCGCCTGCCAGCATGGCGGACCGGGGGCGCGGTCGTCGTAGGGGTGCGGCACAGAAGGCAGAGATGCGATCCGCCACCGCTGCCGCGCCGCCGACAGATTTGCCGCTGCTCCAAAGCGGATGAGGAAAGCAGGCGTTCCCTGCTGCTCGGCGCGCATGGCCAGCCGCTTGGTCGCGGTAAAATCCAGCGCCCGCGGGTCCCCCCAGATCTCGCCGATCACACAGGATAGCGAACGGCATCTCAGCCCCTCCTCCATCGTCCACAGCGCATCTGCGCAATTGCGCGCGCCCACATGAATGAGCTGCGCCGGATTGCCGCCGAACCGCGTGATTGCGCGGCCGTGCGGATAGCCGGCTTCAAGCGATGACATGCGGTCCTGCACCCACAGCACAGAGCCATGACGCGGCACCTGAGCAAGGGCAAAACCGATGGCAGACATGTCCCTGGCGCCGGCAAACAGCTCGACCAGAGTTGTGGGACGCGGCAGGAAGACCATGTCCGGCGCAGCTTCGCCTGCCTCGATACGCATGGCTGATCCATTGTCATGGACTGGCAGGCCATGCACTGGCAAATCATGGACCAGTGACAGATCGGGACTTTGGCGGTTTTCATCCATCAGGCTGCCTGCATTATGTTCCTATTTTGTTCTTGTTAAATCGAGACAAGGAACAGAGTCAATTCCCAACCGAAAAGACCGGGGGATGGAAGACGGGGGGATGAAAGACGGGGGGATAAAAGACTGGGAGGATGATCGCAGGCGGCCGGGCATGCGCATCACCCGGCAATTGACCTTGATAGTCGCTGTTGGCTAGACACGCCCTCCATGCAGAAGGCGAAGAACACGATGGTTGAGCGACTGTTCATCGGTTTGCAGCATATCGTGCCGCATCATGTTCTCTCGCGGATGGCCGGACGCCTCGCAGCAAGCGAGCAGGGATGGGTAAAGGACCGCCTGATCCGCCGCTTCATGCGCGCTTATCGGATCAATCTAGCCGAAGCAGAGCAGGCAGATGGCAATTACCCATCCTTCAATGCCTTTTTCACCCGCGCGCTGAAACCCGGCGCCCGGCCACTGGCTCCGGCTGACCGGTTCATCCTGTCACCAGCAGACGGCACGATCAGTCAGCTTGGCCGGATTGCAGCAGGGCGCATCATTCAGGCCAAGGGCCATGATTATTCAGTGACAGAACTGCTGGGTGGCGATGCCGAGCAGGCCCGCCGGTTCCATAATGGCAGCTTTGCCACCATCTACCTTGCACCAAGCGATTATCATCGGGTCCACATGGCAGCCGACGGCAGCCTGGCACACACCACCTACCTTCCCGGGGCGCTGTTCTCGGTCAATCCGGTTACTGCCGCTGCGGTGCCACGCCTGTTTGCCCGCAATGAACGGCTCGCCTGCATGTTCACAGGAGATGTCGGTCATTTTGCCCAGGTGCTGGTGGGGGCAATGATCGTTGCCGGCATGGAAACCGTCTGGGCCGGGCCGGTCAAGCCTCATGGCAAGCGCATCCTCAAGCGCGATTTCACGCCAGCTAAGACCCAAACCAAGACCCAGGCCAGAACCGAGCCCGAAACTCAGCCTGCATCCGGCGGTGCGCAGGCTCCGCAGCTTCGCGCCGGCGACGAAATGGGCCGCTTTCTTCTTGGCTCCACCGTGGTTCTCCTGTTTGAACAGGATAAGGTCAGCTGGCTGCCTGAACTTGGCCCCGGCAGCCGGTTGCTGATGGGGCAGGCGATGGCGAACCGCAGTGTTTGAAAAGGAGACGATTGCATGAGCGGGTTCAAAAAGATCACCGACGATCTGTATGTCAGCGCGCAGATCACTGCGGCTGACATCGCCGAGGCAAAGGCGCAGGGCATCACCGCCATCGTCAACAACCGCCCCGATGGCGAGGAGCCGGACCAGCCCGATGGCAGCACGCTCGCCCGCCATGCACAGGACGCCGGCCTGTCCTACACCGCCATTCCTGTAACTCACGCCGGTTTCGGGCATGGCCAGATCGACGCCATGGCCAAGGTTATCGACAATGCTGGCGGTCCGGTGCTCGCCTTCTGCCGCTCAGGCACGCGATCAGCCCTGCTATGGGCGTTGACAGCAGCGCAACAAGGGCAATCTCCCGCTGCCATTGCGGCAAAGGCAGCTGCGGCCGGCTATGACATCACTCCGATCCGCCCGATGGTCGACATGCTCAGCGCCGGCCGCGATTGAACCTCGGCCAGCAGGGCCTGACTGGCAGTGCCTTGATGATTGCGCCTGATCGACGATGCCAGAATAACCGGGCGGAAATGATTGGAGCTGCATTACAAAAAGCCGTGCCGTTCAGCTGACAAACGCCTTTGATCCCACCGACACTTCGGCCCACACCGGCAAATGATCGGACGCACGCGCTGCCAGCATGCTGTGATGCACATTGGTGCCGTGACAGGTCCAGTGCGACGACAGCACGATACGGTCAAGCTGCGCCAAGGGACGGCTGGCAGGAAAGCTGCGCCCGCTTTCCAGCACGGTCCAGCCAGGCCGGAAGACGCGGAATACGCCGCCATTGCCGCTCCATTCATTGGTGTCACCCATCATGACCGTGGGGCAGTCCTCGCAATCATCGAGATGGCGCAGGATGGCTTCTGCCTGGTGGCGACGGCGCAAGCCTGACAGGTCGAGATGCATGCCGACCGCCCGCACCCGCTGACCGCCCAGTTCCACATCAAGCCGGATAGCGCCGCGCGGTTCAAGCGTGGGCAGCGCAATCGTCTGCGCTTCCAGCACATGCGTGTTCTTCTTCACCAGAAATGTGTTGCCATGCCATCCGATGCTCATTGACCGGGTCGCCAGTGGCACCGTACGGAACGGCGAATCCTCGATCCGCGCGCGGGGCAGGACCGTCTCCCGCATGCCGAACCGTCGGTCGCATTCCTGCAACGCGATGATGTCGGCATCGATCTCGTTCAGCACGGTCAGGATGCGGTCGGGATCGCGCTGGCGGTCCAGCCCCACCGCCTTGTGGATGTTGTAGCTTGCGAATTTCAGCTTCACGCGGCTCTAGCGCTCCTTCGTGGCTGAAAAGGACAGGTCGGGATTGCGTTCCTGCTGATAGCCGACATCCCACGCCGATCGCGCCATGAACACCCAGTCGCCGTCGCGATCCTTGGCCAGATTGGCGCGGTTGAACCGTTCGAATTCATCGATCGCGCCTGCCTCCCCCCTGATCCAGCGGGCGGTGTCGAACGGGGCCGGTTCCAGCCCTGCCTCCACCTTGTATTCCGCCGCCAGCCGCGAGACCAGCACCTCAAGCTGCAATTGCCCGACGACGCCGACGATCCACTGCCCGCCCAGTTCGGGATAGAACACCTGGATCACGCCTTCCTCGGACAGGTCGTCAAGCGCCTTTCGCAGTTGCTTTGTCTTGGTGGGGTCGCGCAACACGACCCGGCGCAGTATCTCGGGCGCGAAATTGGGCAACCCTGTAAAGCGGATGTCATTCTTTTCCGACAGCGAATCGCCCACCCGCAAGGTACCATGATTGGGAATGCCGATGATGTCGCCCGGCTCTGCCGTGTCGGCCAGTTCGCGGTCCTGCGCGAAGAACAGGATGGGCGAATGCACCGCGATTGGCTTGCCCAGCCCCGACGGGGTCAGCTTCATGCCGCGCCGGAACGTGCCCGACACCATCCGCATGAAGGCAATGCGGTCGCGGTGCTGCGGGTCCATGTTGGCCTGCACCTTGAAGATGAAGCCGGATACCTCGTCGAGCGCCGGCGTGATCTCGCCCTGTTCGGCCGGTTGGGGGCGTGGCGGCGGCGCAAACGCGGCGATCGCCTCGATCAGCTCGGTCACGCCGAAGTTCTTCAGCGCCGACCCGAAATAGACCGGCGTCAGATCGCCCGCGCGATAGGCGTCAATATCGAATTCGGGATAACCGATCCGGGCAAGTTCCGACTGTTCGGCCCATTCCTCCGGAATTTCGGCATCCGCCTCCCGCTTGCCCAGGAATTCCTTACTCGGCCCTTCGGGTCGGGCGACCTTGCCGCTGGCGAAGTCGAGGATGCCTTCGAACCGCCCGCCCATGCCGACAGGCCAGCTCATCGGGCATACGTCAAGCGCCAGCATGTCGGCCACTTCGTCCAGCAATTCAAAGCCGTCGCGCCCTTCGCGATCGACCTTGTTGACAAAGGTGATGATCGGCACCGAACGCAACCGGCATACCTCGAACAGCTTGCGGGTCTGCGGCTCGATACCCTTGGCAGCGTCGATGACCATGATGGCCGAATCCACTGCCGTGAGCGTGCGATAGGTATCCTCGGAAAAATCCTCGTGCCCCGGCGTGTCGAGCAGGTTGAAGACGATCGAATTGCCATCGGCGTCCGTCCGCTCGAACGTCATGACCGAACTGGTCACTGAAATGCCGCGCTGCTGCTCGATCTTCATCCAGTCGGAGCGGGCGCGCCGCGCCTGTCCCCGCGCCTTGACCTCGCCGGCAAGGTGGATCGCCCCGCCCGTCAGCAGCAGCTTTTCAGTCAGCGTGGTCTTTCCCGCGTCGGGGTGGGAGATGATGGCGAAGGTCCGCCGCTCGGATGATCCGGTCATGCAATGCGCCTTAGGGATGCTGTGCCCATCCGGCAACATCGTACAACCAGGGTTGCTTCAGGCGGCCGCAGTAAGGCAGGAGCAGCAAGAAGCCTTTTGCCAGGAGTCGTCAGCCAAGAGCCGTCAGACAGGGTTGCGCGCCACCTGGAATGGGCCAAAGCTCTGCGCCACTGGCATCAGTTCAAGCCGGTTGATGTTGAGATGCGGCGGCAATTGCGCCACCCACAGAACAGTTGCGGCAATATCATCGCCGGTCATCGGCTGCATGCCGCCGTATAGTGCATGGCTCGCATCCTGATCGCCACCGGTGCGCACCAGCGTAAATTCCGTCTCCACCATGCCCGGCTCGATGCTGGTCACGCGGACGCCCGTTCCGCCCAGATCGGCGCGCAGGGCAAGCGAGAACTGCGTCACGAAGGCCTTGGTCGCTGCATAGACATTGCCGCCAGGGTAAGGGTACGTTGCCGCGACCGAAGACAAATTTATGATCGCACCCCTGCGCTCGATCAGCCGGGGCAGCAGCACATGGGTCATCGCCAGCAACGCACCGATGTTGGTGTCCACCATCGTCTGCCAATCGCCAGGATCAGCCGCCTGTGCCGGACCGGTGCCAAGCGCCAGGCCGGCATTGTTGATAAGGCAGTCGATTGCCGCGAAGCGTTCAGGCAAGCCAGCGAGCGCCGCTGCACGCGCGGCATCGTCACGAATGTCGAAGGCAAGCGGCAGGACGCTATCGCCAAGAGCGTCGCGCAAGGAACGCAACCGTTCGCCGCGTCGTCCTGTTGCGATCACCTGCCAGCCGGCAGCCACGAAAGCGCGGGCGCATGCCTCACCGATCCCGGATGTCGCGCCTGTCACCAATGCCGTCCGGATCATGCCATCAACCCCGCAGAACCGCGCCCAGCTTCGATGCAGCCGCCACGATGCTGTCGCTGATCGCAGTTAGATCATTATCGGTAAAGCTGGCGCCCTGTGGCTGGAGCGTGACTTCGACAGCCAGAGACTTTTGGCCGTCCGGCACACCGGCGCCGGAAAACTGGTCGAATACCCGTGCCTCCACGATATGCTGCTTGTCCGCTGCCCGGACCGCCCTTACCAGATCACCTGCGGCGGTATCCTCGCTGACCAGAAAGGCAAAATCGCGCAGCACGGCCTGCAATGCAGGAGGAGCGAAAGCGGCGCGGGCAAAGCCCTTGCCGGCCTTGGCGGCAGGGATCGCATCGATAAACAACTCCACTGCCATAACCGGTCCGGCCAGATCGAACTGTTGCGCGGTGCGGGGGTGAATGGCGCCGAACCGGGCCAGCACGTTCTTGGGTCCAAGCCGCAAGGTCGCCGAACGCCCGGGATGGAACTGTTCGCCTGCCTCTTCCATGACCTGCAGATTGGCGGTCGGCGCGCCGGCTGCATCGAGCAGCGCCAATGCTTCTGCCTTGGCATCGAACGCATCGAACATGACGGCCTTGCCGGTCTGCCAGTTCCGCAAGGTCCTGTCACCCGCAAGCACCAGCCCCAACGTCAGCCGTTCTGCACTGGTGCCATCGTCCGCGCGCAGATAACGCCGTCCGATTTCGAACAATCGCACGCTGCGTGCGCCGCGGGCCAGATTGCGCTGCGCTGCTGCCAGCAGCCCCGGCAGCAGCGAAGGGCGCATCGCTTTCATGTCCTCGCTGATCGGATTGGCGAGCACCCAGAGCGGCTGCGTGGCAAAGGCCTGCGCCAATGCCGGCGGCAGGAACGACCAGGTTACAGCTTCGCAATTGCCCCGCGCAGCCGCAGCGCGCCGCACTTTGCGTTCCTGACGTTGGAGCGGGGTTGCGGTCGGGCGTGCGACGCCTTCAAGGCGAGGCAGCGGCACCGACGGGATCCGGTCCAGTCCGGCAATGCGGATGATCTCCTCGACCAGATCAGGTGCACCGTCGATGTCCGGCCGCCAGCCCGGTACGCCCACCGTCCAGCGGGCGCCGGAACGCGTTACCACAAATTCCAGCCGGTCAAGGATCGCTTCCTGCTCGTCCACCGGAATGGCGAGGCCGCCCAGTGACACCACCAGACCCGGATCGAAAGATATCGTCCGCCCCTCCTCCGGCGTCTGTCCGACAAAGATCGCCTCACTCGCTTCCCCGCCGCAGATCTGCACGATCATTCCGGTCAGGATATCGAGCGCGATGGGCAGGAACAAGGGATCCAACCCGCGCTCGAACCGACTGCGGGCATCAGACACCAGGTTCAACGCCCGGCCCGTTTGCGCCACGCGGACAGGATCAAACAATGCTACTTCAAGAAAAACGTCGCTGGTCGCTTCGGTGCAGCCCGATCGGGCGCCTCCCATGATACCGGCTATGTCGTGCACGCCGTGATCGTCAGCAATCACCAGCATGCCATCTTCCAGCACATATTCGCGATCGTTGAGTGCCAGCACCGTTTCGCCTTGCCGCGCCGGCCGCACCACCAACTCGCCCGAAAGAGTGGCAAGATCATAGACATGGCTGGGCCGGCCATAAGTCAGCATGACGTAATTGGTAATGTCCACCAGAGCCGATATCGGCCGTTGCCCCGCCGAGATCAGCCGGGCCTGCATCCAGCCGGGGCTGCTGCCATTGCAAACGCCCCGGATTGTGCGGCCAAGAACAGCAGAGCAGCCTTCCGCCGCCTCGATCCTGATTCCCGTGGCCGGGGGATGCGTCGGTGCAATTACAGGTGGAGCAATCGGTTTCAACCGGCCCAGACCTGCTGCGGCAAGGTCGCGGGCAATGCCATGCACGCCCATGCAGTCGGGGCGATTGGGCGTGATCGACACGTCGAACACCGGATCGTCAAGCAAAGCGTAATCGGCATAAGCCATGCCCACGGGCACATCATCGGGCAGTTCCACGATGCCGTCATGATCATCACCAAGGTCAAGCTCCCGGCTGGAACACATCATGCCGCTTGACTCGACACCCCTGATCGCGGTCTTGCGCATTTCCATGCCGGTCGCGGGAACGACCGCGCCGGGCAGACCCAGCACGCCTGTCATTCCGGCACGCGCATTGGGGGCACCGCACACCACGGTCAGCGGATCGCCGCCGTTGGCGTCGGGTCCCGCATCGACGCGCAGCACTTGTAGTTTGTCGGCATCGGGATGCTTTTCAGCGGTCAGCACGCGCGCCACCCGAAAGCCAGCCAAGCCTTCTGCAGGATTGGTCATGCCTTCAAGTTCAAGCCCGATTGCCGTCAGCTTTGCGGCAATCTGCGTCGCTGTCGCGTCGGTTTCGAGATGGTCCTTCAGCCAGGAGAGAGAAAACTTCATGCCGCCGCTCCTGCTCTTGACCCGACGCCGCCTGCCAGCGTCGGCACATCCAGCGCGGCAAAGCCATAATGGCGCAGCCAGCGCAGATCGCCGTCAAAGAAGCTGCGCAGATCACTCATGCCGTATTTCAGCATTGCCAGACGGTCGATTCCGCAACCAAAGGCAAAGCCCTGCCATTCATCCGGGTCCAGATCGCAGGCATCGATCACGCGGCGATTGACCATTCCGCTGCCCAGCACCTCCAGCCAGCCGTGCCCCGCTGTGTCACCCGATCCGCCGATTACCCGCCGCCCATTCTGAAATGAAAAGCCCACATCGACTTCGGCCGAGGGTTCGGTGAAGGGAAAATAGCTCGGTCGCAGCCGCAGGACGATATCGTCGCGCTCGAAAAAAGCTTTCAGAAAGGTTTCCAGCGTCCATTTCAGATGACCCATGTGAATGTCGCGGTCGATGACCAGCCCCTCGACCTGATGGAACATGGGGGTGTGCGTCGCATCGCTGTCGGAGCGATAGGTGCGTCCAGGCGCGATGATCCGCACCGGCGCGCCATCTGCCACCATTGCGCGGATCTGCACCGGCGAGGTGTGGGTGCGCAGCAGCATGTCGCGACCCTGAGCATCCTGATCGGGAAAATAAAAGGTGTCGTGCATCGCGCGCGCAGGATGACTTTCCGGCATGTTGAGCGCGGTGAAATTGTGCCAGTCGTCCTCGATCTCCGGCCCGCTCGCGACGAGAAACCCCAAATCGGCAAAGATCTCCGCCAGTTCGTCCATCACCTGACTGACCGGATGCACGCAGCCGACCGCCTCAGGGAGCACGGGCAGCGACAAATCGATTGCTTCGTTTGCAAGCTGCCGGTCCATGGCAGCACTATCGATCACTTCCTTGCGCGCAGCGATCGCATCGGCCACTTCAGTGCGCAGACCGTTCAGCAGCGGTCCTGCACGCTGGCGCTCCGCAGCGTCCATCCTGCCCAGTGTTTTCAGCAGCAGCGAGATTTCTCCCTGTTTGCCAAGGAATGCGACCCGCACCCGGTCAAGCGCTTCTGCAGAAGCAGCACTGGCAATCCGCGCAAGCGCGTCGGTGCGGATCTGGTCGGTGTCGGCCATCGGTTCTTTATCCAGGATTGGAAGCGAAAGGCCGCTGTCTAGCAGCGTGCTGCCAAAGGGCAACGCCATGTCATCCCTGTGCTGCAAATCAACCAACGGGGTCAGATCAGGTAACCGCCGGACGTATCAAGTGATGTTGCGGAATTACGATATTATCAACAAATCTTTTATAGCGCGGCACGAACGGCGCGATCATCGCCGCAATTATCCTGTCCGACATCCCCGTGATCGCGGCCACGATCCTGGCAGCAAGGCTCCAGACTGCACCTTGCAGCGGCTTGCCGCCTCCTGTCAGCCGGGCATATATAAAGCTCTGCAAGGCGATGAGCACACCAAAGATGATGGCCAGCGCAGCCGACTGCCCCGCCGATTGCGCGGTGAACGGCTGCACGATCAGCAGGATGTTGCCAAAGCAGAATGTAAACAGGCTGACCTTGCCGATGAAGGTAATCCCGTCCGCCCAGCGCAGCTTGCAAAAGTCAAACAGATAGATGCAAACAGAAACCCAGGTGATGGTGGTGGCAAGACCGACTGCGAAATAGACGGGATGATTGGCGTTGCGCAAGGCCATGCTGATGATGTTGGTCATCATGCCAGCAGAATCGTTCCAGTCCCACAGCAGGAAGAACGCTGAAAATGAACCTGCGGCAAAAGCCGTCAGGATGAGCCAGCCTCGCCGCTGCGTATCGGACGAAGAACCACGCAGGTCGGCAACGCCCCTGCCGATGATCATGCCGAAAAGCACAAGCGAAATACCGTGGAAGAGCGATGGCCCGCCGACAATGGAATGGCCCGTGCCAATCAGAAAACGGGTCATCATGCCCAGATAGTCCTTGCCTGCTACCAGGGCAGGCGCAGGAATTTCCTGTTGCAACGGGTAAATTACGTGGATGCCGATCGCAATCGCTGCCACGACGAACAGACCAAACCGCAGCCGCAACGCGATGATCGCCGGCGCAAGGATCAGCACAAGCGCGTAAAACTTCAGAATGTCGACAAAGGGTGTGGCGCCTGCAAATAACAGGCACCGCAAGGCAAAGCCGACGGAATAATCGCCCGTCACCACGCGTGCGCCGATCGCGATGGCGTAAAGCACATAACATTGCAAAGCGCGGGTAAGCAGCCGCTCAATCGCGACACCGCTATCACCCTGCTGCACCTTCCGCCCGTAGGCGATTTCCAGCATGGCACCAAACAGGCAGATGAACATCGGTGTGGCCATCTGCAACGTGAAACGCAGCACATCAAGGCCAGGCCAGAAACTGCTGACGTCGAACACCACCATGGCATGGCTGAACATCGCCAGCAAAATGGCGGCGGAGCGGCAGATGTCGACCCCGATGATCCGGTCAGGCCGATTTGCAGAAGTCATTGCGGTCACGGTTGCCCTACCCTGTTTCATGTTCTGCCGCTCTGCATCAGGATTGATCCGCACGCGCGCCTGTCCTGCTGAACCACCCGTGGTGTTCGACGAAGGCCCGGTGCTGTTGCAGAGGCTGGTTGCGGCAGGAGCGCCACCTTTCAAGTTCCGCTCGATCTCGCCAGCCAAGGCCTGCGGATGTCCTGTTTCGAAACAGGTGAACGACAGCGCCCTGTTCTGCGGTCAAAGTAGCGTGCCAGGGCAGTGTATTGCATTGTGCGGAGGCTTGAAGCGGGCTCTGGGCCCGGAATAGCGGCCTGAAGAAAGATGACTCGTTGGCAGCGACCCTACCAGAGACGGCCGGATCGGCACTCCTGTGGCTTCCTGGACCACCTGGATGGCAGATTGCCTGCGAAATCTGAGGCCTGTGGGGACCCTGGTGAGTAATTGAGGATCGCTTCGACGATTTTGCAGAAGTCGAGATCATTGCCCTAGAAAGGCATCTCGTAGAAGGTTTTGTCCAGAGTATAGGCTAAAACTCCGCTCTGCTCAGCGATAGTTGTTAATTTTTCCTTATTTTCTTATATGATTTTTCCGTAGTTCGACGCGGGGAAAAATACACAGCGAGTTTGTAACAGTTAGTAAAAAAAGCATCCTATTTACTGATCCAGAAATCAGTCGTTCAACGGCTTCATAACCAGATCGGTTAGACCTGTCTTACTCACAACCACTTTATGCATTTTTGGTCAAACTCCGGGGCTGGGCAATGGCTGCGGAGAAATCATCGATCTGATACTGGCTGAGTGTCTCTGTCATTTGGTGGTTAAATCTCCTCGGGCTTCCATGAGGAGCGCGTGGCGCGGAGCATCAGCCATTAAAAAGGCGCGGGAGATCGCCTCTCCCGCGCCTTCTTCAAATCATTTCAGTCAAACATGTCAGCAATGATTTTCAGGCGGGCAACGCACCCTTTGCCTGCGCGATGATTGCGGCAAATGCTGCGCTTTCGTTCATGGCGAGATCGGCCATGACCTTGCGGTCCAGTTCGATGCCGGCAAGCTTGGTGCCGTGCATGAACTGCGAATAGGTCAGCCCTTCAGCCCGGACAGCAGCGTTGATGCGCTGGATCCAGAGCGCGCGGAAATTGCGCTTCTTTACCTTGCGATCGCGATAGGCGTACTGGCCAGCCTTCTCGACTGCCTGCCGCGCGACGCGGATGGTGTTCTTGCGGCGGCCGCGATAGCCCTTGGCCTGATCGAGGAGCCGCTTGTGCTTCTGGCGCGTGGTAACGCCACGTTTGATGCGTGCCATGGTCTAGTTCCTCTTCAGCTCAGCCCGTAAGGGGCCCATTTTTTCACCGTGCGGGTATCCGCGTCAGACAGCACCTTGGTGCCGCGCTGCTGACGGATGTATTTCGCGTTGTGGCTGATGAGGCGGTGGCGCTTGCCGGCCACGCCATGCTTGACCTTGCCGGTCGCAGTGAGCTTGAAGCGTTTCTTGACGCCGCTCTTGGTCTTGAGCTTGGGCATTTTCGTCTCCTTGGATCGATGACACGTCAGACCAGCCCTGGCAGCCCTGCAAGCCAGGCCGGCCCATGAATCACGTGTCGATGGAAGCGGCGCGCTTACAATGTCGCGCGCGCCGACGCAAGCGGCGTGCGTGCCGATGAGCATCAGTGACGCCCGGTTTAATGACGACAGGCTAATGACGACAGGCGAGCGCCTCAGCCACATCCTCAAGGCGCGCTGCATCACCCACGGCAATGACATGCCCATCGCTGCCGGCGTGCAGCGGGTCGGCGTTCCAGTCGGTCATGATGCCGCCAGCGCCTTCAACCACCGGAACGAGCGCTGCCCAATCGTGCAGCTTCAGCCCAGCTTCGGCTACAATGTCCAGCTGGCCTGTCGCCAGCATGGCGTAATTATAACAATCACCGCCCATCACCATACGGCGGTGGTCCGTCTGCGCTGCCAGAGCGAGAAAGTGCTCCCCATCATGATCGTCGAAATAATGCGGTCCGGTGGTGGCAAGTGTGGCGGCGGCAAGCGATTCGCACCGCCGGGTGCGGACAGGCGCGCCGTTCATCGTGGTCTCCTTGCCTGCCGCGCCCACCCACCGTTCACCCGCGATCGGCTGATCGATGATGCCGACCACGGGCCAGCCATCGACCAGCAGCGCGATCAGCGTTCCGAATATCGGCCGGCCGGCGAGGAACCCTGCCGTGCCATCGATCGGGTCCAGCACCCATTGCCGATGCGCTGATGGCCGTTCGACACCATATTCTTCTCCGATGATACCATCGTCCGGCCGCTCGGCCGAGAGAACCATGCGCATTGCTTCCTCCGCTTCCCGGTCAGCGATGGTGACCGGCGAAGCATCATTCTTGCGCATGCTGTCGAGCGCAGTACGGAACCGCGGCCGGATAGCGGCCCCTGCGGCATCGGCGAGCCGGCAAGCCAACGCTACATCCGCGTCAAGTCGCATTAGTCGAACAGGCTGGAGACGGAGCTTTCATCCGCAATCCTGCGGATCGCCTCACCGATCAGAGTGGCCATGGACAAGATACGAATCCGATCGCTTTTCAGCGCGGCATCGGTTGGCCTGATCGTATCGGTAATCACCAGTTCAGTAAGAGCGGACTGCGCCACCCTGGCAACGGCGTTGCCGGAAAGGACGCCATGGGTGATGTAGGCTCCGACACTTTTCGCGCCCTGATCCAGCAGAGCCTGTGCTGCGTTGCACAAGGTTCCGCCCGAATCGATGATGTCATCGATGAGGATGCAATGGCACCCCTTCACCTGTCCGATGATGTTCATCACTTCCGATTCGCCAGGACGTTCGCGCCGTTTGTCGACGATGGCGAGCGGGGAATTGTCCAGCCGCTTGGCGAGGGCGCGGGCGCGCACGACGCCGCCCACATCGGGCGACACGACCACCAGTTCCTGATCGCCATAGCGCGCCTGGATGTCGGCGGCCATGACGGGCGCGGCATAGAGGTTGTCGGTCGGGATGTCGAAAAAGCCCTGAATCTGTCCGGCGTGCAGATCAACTGACAACACCCGATCGGCGCCCGCGCGGGTGATGAGGTCGGCAACCAGCTTGGCGGAAATCGGCGTGCGGGGGCCAGGTTTGCGATCCTGCCGGGCATAGCCGAAATACGGGATGACCGCCGTGATCCGCCGCGCCGAAGCGCGCTTCAGCGCATCGATGCAGATCAGCAGTTCCATCAGATTGTCATTGGCGGGAAAGCTGGTGGATTGCATCACGAACACGTCCTCGCCCCGGACGTTTTCGTGAATTTCCACAAAGATTTCTTCATCGGCAAACCGGCGCACGCTGGCATCGGTCAGCGATTGCTCAAGATAAGCTGCAATTCCCTGCGCAAGAGGCAGATTGGCGTTTCCGGACATGATCTTCATTGCAAGCAATCCTCAAGCTGATCTGCTGTTGTCCGGCCCGAAGCTGTAAACATCCGCGTTCAGCCGACCTGATGCCTGCCCTTGACCCAGCGCACTGTGCCCGAAGAAGCCCGCATCACCACGCTTTCGGTCGTCACCAGTCCGCCCTTGCGGCGGCGCACACCTTCCAGAAGCGAACCATCGGTTACCCCGGTGGCCGCAAAGATGCAGTCGCCCTTGGCAAGATCGGTCAGGTCATAGATCCGGTCGAGATCCTCAATGCCCCATTTGTGCGCCCGGGCACGCTCATCATCGTTGCGGAACAGGAGCCGGCCCTTGAACTGGCCGCCGACGCAACGCAGGGCCGCGCAGGCAAGCACGCCTTCGGGCGCGCCGCCTGAACCCATGTAGATATCGATCGACGTGTCAGGATCAGTGGTCGCGATAACTCCGGCCACATCGCCATCGGGAATAAGCACGATGCCGCAACCGATCTGGCGCAGCTCATCGATAAGATCCTGGTGGCGAGGGCGATCAAGCACGCAGGCGATGATCTCGTTCGGCTTCACGCCCTTGGCCTTTGCCACCGCCGTCACGTTTTCAGTCGCGCTCTTGTTAAGGTCGATGACGTTGTCGGGATAGCCGGGACCGACCGCGATCTTGTCCATGTAGACATCCGGCGCGTTGAGCAGGCAACCCGATTCGGCCGCAGCGAGAACGGCAAGGGCATTGGGCCCGGCCTTGGCGGTGATGGTGGTGCCTTCGAGCGGGTCAAGCGCGATATCGATCTTCGGGCCCTTGCCCTTTGCGCCACCGACCTTTTCACCGATGTAGAGCATGGGTGCCTCGTCGCGTTCACCCTCGCCGATGACGACGGTACCGTCGATGGGCAGCTCGTCGAATGCCTTGCGCATCGCCTCGACCGCCGCGGCGTCGGCGGCTTTTTCATCGCCGCGCCCGATCAGCGAGGATGCCGCCATTGCTGCTGCCTCTGTCACGCGCACCATTTCTAGCACGAGCACACGGTCAAGGGCATTGCTGGGTGAAGGTTTGCTCATGTCTCGATGTTCCTGTCTGGCGCTGATGCACTAGGGGTGAAAATTGGATCTAAGGTGCAGTCAAGGCCGGGCTGCGCAGGACGCCGCCCTATGATGACCGGTGCTCAAAAGGCAAGGTGCAATCGGCATTGGCAGACAGCGCAACATCGCATCATCCCATACCAAAGGCCGCAACGCCTATTGTCGCAGGATATGCATGACCAGCGGCGGCGCGGCCAGGCTTGGCGATCCGGCCAGCAGTTCCAGCGCGCGGGTCACGCAGGCTTCCTCACCTTCATGCGTGACCATCGCGACCAGCACCGGTCCGTCGGAACCGGGACCTTTCTGGATGAGGCTTTCGATCGACACCCCCGCGTCACGCATGGCTGCGGCCAGTTCAGCAAGTACGCCTGGCCGGTCTGCCACGGTAAAGCGCAGATAGGCCTTCCCGATACGATGTCCGGTCTGTGCCGGCTGGACCGCGTCCAGCAGGTCGACCGGAATGGAAAACGGCGCTCCGGTATCGCCGCGCGCAATGTCGATGAGATCGGCCACCACTGCGCTTGCCGTCGGCCCATCACCTGCACCTGCTCCCTGAAACAGGAGCCGGCCTGAAAAATCGCCTTCCGCGACCACGGCGTTGGTCGCACCATCGACATGCGCAAGTGGATGATCGCGCGGCACCAGATATGGGTGGACCCGCTGAAACAAGCGGGCCGGACCATCGCTGCCGCCTGGCTCCACGCTTGCCATGCCCAGCAGGCGGATGACGTAGCCCAGCGATTCGGCTTGCTCTATATCGGCGGCAAGGATGCGCCGGATGCCCGTCGCTTCAACGTTCTGGAAATCGAGGACCGTGCCAAAAGCCAGGCTGGCCATGATCGCCAGCTTGTGGCCAGCATCGATGCCGTCGATGTCGAAAGTCGGATCGGCCTCTGCAAAACCCATTGCCTGTGCCTCCTTCAGCACATCGGCAAAATCGGCGCCAGTATCCTCCATCGTGGACAGGATGTAATTGCAGGTGCCGTTCAGGATGCCGTAAAGCCGCTCGATCGCATTGGCCGCGGCTCCTTCGCGCAGCCCCTTCACCACTGGAATACCGCCTGCGACAGCAGCCTCGAACTTCAGCGCGACACCGCCCTGCTCGGCCATGCCGGCAAGCTCCAGCCCGTGATGCGCGATCATCGCCTTGTTGGCGGTCACCAACGCTTTGCCACTGGCAATGGCGGCACGCGCCAGAGTCAGCGCAGGGCCATCGGACCCGCCGACAAGTTCCACGACAACGTCGACATCGTCGCGATGCGCCATTGCCGTCATGTCGTCCTGCCATTCATAGGGTGCAAGGTCGACTTTGCGATCCTTCGCCCGGTCGCGCGCACTAACCGCGGTGATGATGATCGGGCGACCGGCGCGGCGCGTGACCAGCTCGCCGTTTGTCTGAATGAGCCGGATAACCCCTGCACCCACTGTGCCAAGCCCGGCCAGGGCAATACGCAACGGTTCTGTCATGTCAGCCTGTCAGTCACGGCACGCTTTCTCCTGTTGGGCGTCGCGCCGTCCGATCAATTCCGGGCACTCCGCTCCTGCCTTCGTCCGGCCAAAGCCGGTTCGGCCTGCCGCCTATCGCGCTGCGGCGCCAAAGGCCAGCCCTCCGGCACACGAGCAGGCGGTGCGCAGCGATCTGCACCCGTTGCTCAAGACGTCCGGTGCCGGACACACGGACCCAGCTGCCTTACAACCAAAGCATAGTCATTCGATGCAATCGCCTGCAGCCCCGGATCATCGGAGATCTGCGCTGTAACCGGCAGTTCGGCCGGCAGGGCGCAGGCGAGCCGATACCAGGCAAGCGTCTGGGGTTGCGGTGGCCGGGCTGCAGGATCGACCAGTTCGCCCGCCGACACACCCCATTCGCGCTCCTGCCCCGGACGGTGACGTACCGTGATGGAGGCGGCCTCATCTCCCTGCGTCATCAGGAAAATCTGCGTCTCGCCTTCGCCGGCAAGATTGCCCGGAGTATGCAGGATGTCGCGCACTCCTGAAATGGCGGGCAGGCTGGCCGGATCGACCAGTTCAGTCAGCAAGGCGCGCAACTGTGCCTCATCGACTTCGTCTGCAAAGACCTGCGCATCGGGAGCGACCAGTTGCAATTGCGCGGGCCGGTTGCGCACTGGCTGCGCGAACAGCACGACAGACCTGTTCTTTAAGACAGGCAGCCGACCCTTTGCGGTGAGCGGAACATCGGCAAGATATCGCAGGTTCTGCCCGATCGGAACTGTCCCTGCCAGCAGACGCAAAGTATCGGCTTCCACATAAATGCGTGCCCAACCCGGCCGCACCGGGCCAGTGCGATCCGTATCGAGACGAGATACCCGTCGCACCTTGGCGACAACCACAAGATCAGCAGGCGCGGCCAGATCAACCAGATCTGCATAGCTATACGGCGCCAGTGCCGCGCCTGCCGACGTGCGGCGGGCGCCATCATCAGCCATGCGCACGTTTTCCACACGCGTGGTGACGTTCGAGGAAGGCACGAGGGACGCCTCAACCGGTTGCACCTGCAACGCAGATCCACCTGACGGAGCCACAACCGGCATGATGAGCATCAGCGCCGATGCCGTAGACGCGATTCTGATCATTGCTGCTGTTCCTTCATCCTTGCCCAACCGGTCTTTTTCGCTGTTGCGCCGCTTTGTGCAAGTGCCGAATTTGCCTGGCTCCCGCCATGGCGCAAAAGGGTACAGCCGTGTCGTGAAGCCACAAAGCAATTGCGCAGATCAGCCACGGCCGCTAACACCGACCTGCAAAGACCGGCGTAAGACCGGCACGAATTTGCGCACAGTGTAGCCGGCCGTTCCGCCTTTGCATCTCTTGCAGATGCAATTTCTGGCAGGAACAAATGCCGAAAACGCCGCTGCGGGAGTGTTTGGCAGACGACATGATTGACAATCGGTCGTTTTTGTTCGTTTTTAGGAAAGTTCGTTCGCGAACGATCCGGACGAAGTTATGGAGTGATGCATCTGAATGGCTTACGCTGACCAACAGATGAGCGGCAACAAGGTTGCCGCGATTGTAATTGTCGCATTGCTGCACATTGCAGCAGTCTATGCGCTCGTGACTGGTCTTGCGTATGAAGCGCTGGAAAAGGTCAAGGAAACGGTTACCGCCATCAATATCGAGGAGCCACCGCCGCCGCCACCACCACCGCCGCCACCGCCGGATGAGCCGCAGCCAACGGCACCTCCGCCGCCTGTTGCTCCGCCTCCGGCGATCCGGATAGAACGGCCGGCGCCACAGATCGAGACGGTGCGCACGCCGCCACCGCCTGCCCCTCCTGTGCTGCGCATTCCGCCGCCGGCAGCGCTTGCGCCGCCACGACCGGTTGCACCCCCGGCACCCCCGCCGCCGTCAAAGGCGCGTAGCGTATCACCGGACGGACAGGGGCGCTGGGCACAGCGTATCCAGGACAATTATCCCAGCCGCGCCTTGCGAAATGATGAAGAAGGCCGTGTGGGTGTGCGCGTGACGATTGGCGCCAATGGCCGGGTCTCCGATTGCTCGGTGACAAGCTCGAGCGGGTCGTCGTCTCTTGACGAAGCCGCCTGTGATGGAATGCGACGTTATGCCCGCTATAATGCGGCGCTCAACGATGCGGGCGATCCGATCCAAAGCACGACCTCAACGACGATTGTTTATCAAATCCAGTGATCCGGCGGCAGGCATCTGCCTGCACCCAGTCAAAAGTTCATAAGATTTCGACAAAGGAATAGACGCAATGCTCATCGAAATTCTTGCAGTGGCCGCAGAAGCTGCTCCGCAGAACAAATTCGGCTTTGCCGAAGCGCTCGAACAAGGTGGCTTCATTGCCTACGCCACGGTCGTGGTGCTTGGCATCATGTCCTTCGGATCGTTCTACATCCTGTTCACCAAATGGTTCGAACAGAACAAGGTCATCAAGCAGGGACATGAGGTGCGTTCGAACTTCTGGCGAACCAATTCACTGCGCGAAGGCGCTGGCAAGCTGACCAAGAATTCCGCTTATCGGCAGCTTGTTGACGACGGTATCGCTGCCGAAGAACAGCATTCGCGCATGACCGACAGTCTGGAAGCGCATGATTGGCTGCACGGCTCGCTTGCCCGGTCCGAAGATCTTGTGAATGCCCGGTTGGCGAGTGGTCTGCCGTTCCTCGCTTCGGTGGGTGCAACCGCGCCGTTCATCGGCCTGTTCGGCACAGTGGTCGGCATCTATCGCGCACTTATCAGCATCGGTATCGCCGGATCGGCATCGATCGACAAGGTTGCTGGACCTGTTGGCGAGGCCTTGATCATGACTGCGCTCGGGCTGCTGGTGGCCGTGCCTGCCGTGCTTGCCTACAACTACCTGCAGGCTCGCAACAAGCGCATCGCCGAACAGCTGCGTGGTTTCTCGACCGATGTCCTGGCGAACATCACGTCCAAGGGCGCAGTGAAGCCAGTCGTTGCCGCTCCTGCTGGAACGAAGCCTGCTGCTCCGGTGGCACAGAAGCCCGTTACCACCACGACAACCACCACCGCGACGCAGCCGCCGCTCAAGAAATAAGCCATGTGCCGGCGGCCAGTCACTGGTCTGGCCGCCGGCGCTGCTTTACCGGATCATCCGGCCTGTCGGTGCGGCCAGTGCACAGACAACAAGCTCCTCACAGGAGCAGACGAAATGTACGAGATAGGATGAGATAATGGCAGTTTCGATGGGATCCGGTGGCGAAACACCGATGTCTGACATCAACACCACGCCTCTCGTCGACGTGATGCTGGTCTTGCTGATCATCTTCCTGATTGCCGTTCCCGTGGCGATCCAGACGATTGAGAAGCTTGAAGTGCCGATCATCGTGTCCGAAGAGTCGCAGGACAAGGTGGAAAACCTTTTGCTTACGGTTACCTCGACCGACGAGGCTGGCCGCAGCCCTGGCGAGCCGAACTATGCCGGGGCAACACGATCGGGCGAATGTCGGGTGTATTTCAACAATATCACGCCTGTAAATTCCGAAGAACTCCAGCAGCAGGCTTTCGAACGGCTCGACAGCATAATCCAGCGTGAAGGTGGGCCGGAGGCAATCGCCGAAGATCCGGAGAAGATCCCGCAGGTGCATATCCGCGGCGATGTCGACACCCCCTGGCGGTGTGTCGCAGGAGCGATCTACCAGATCCAGCTGGCTGGATATCCGACGGTGGGCTTCATTTCCAACCCTGTTGACCCCAACGGCTGAGCCGGCCACCGGCACATTTAGGAGAATATCGCGATGGCAATGTCAGGTGGCAAGGACGACGGGTCCCCCATGATGGAGATGAACACGACCCCGCTGATCGACGTCATGCTCGTTCTGCTCATCATGTTCATCATCACCATTCCCGTTGCGACCCACGCAACGAATATCGAACTCCCCGCGCCAAGCGACAGTCCGGAGAATCCGGTGGTCAATCCGATCAAGAACAAGGTCGTGCTGACGCAGGCTGGCGAGATCCTCTGGAATGGGCAGTCGGTCAATGACAACCAGCTCGTCTCATTGCTTAACGAATCGCTGCTTTTCGCAGTTGAGCCGGAACTGCAGTTCCAGCCTGAAGAATTTGCCAGCTATGATCTGTCTGCAAGGGTGCTGCAGATCATCAAGGCATCGGGTGCGACAAAGTTCGGCTTTGTCGGAAACGAACAGTTCCGCGACTTCGGCAAATCGAACGTGATGGGTGCCTCAACGACTTGACGCATCATGCCGGAAGGTTCTGGGGGTGGACCATGTGTCCGCCCCTTTTTTGTTGCTGCCGCTGTTTCAATCGGGGTCCATCGCCGCAGCCGCCAGCGAGTGCGCCTCCACCAGCAGATCGTCATCGGCCGTGCCCACTGGTGTGCGCTCTCTGCCGATCGAGACCATCACCGGCACTGCGAGCGGGCTCACCCGCTCCAATGCGACATGCACGAGCTGCTCGCGGGCGCGATCAAGCAGGCGAGCGATGCGGCCGACATCAGTCATTCGGCTGCGCGCGTCGGCCCATGCCGCTTCGATCAGAAGATGGTCAGGTTCATATTTGCGCAGCACGTCAAAAATCAGGTCAGTGGAAAAGGTAACCTGCTTGCCTGTCTTTGCCTTGCCCGGCTGCTGGCGTTCGACCAGTCCCGAGATCACTGCAACCTCGCGAAACGCCCGGCGCAGCAAATGGGAGTTCTGCACCCAATCGACAAACTCATGCGCCAGGATGTCCGGCGCCAGCAGCTTTGCGGGTTCTGTCACCGGCTTCAGGCTCCAGACCGCCAACGCATAATCATTGGCGACAAAGCCAAGTGGAGAAAGCTGCTGGTCTTCCATGCGCCGGGTGATCAGCATTCCCAGTGACTGGTTCGCATTCCAGCCTTCGAAAGTGTAGAACACGCTGTATTCCCGCTTGGCATGAGGGAAGCTTTCCACCAGCAGCGTGCCCGGTCCAGGCAATTGCGATCGCCAGTCCTGCACCTCCAGCCATTCGCGTACATCATCCGGAAAACGCGCCCAACCTGGTCGGTCGGTCAACAGCGCACGAACCCGATCGGCAAGATGCGTCGTAAGGCCGAGCCGGGCGCCGCCATAGCTGGGGATCATGGCTGACCGCTTGGCGGCCCGCACCGTGATTTCCACTTCCTTGACCTGCTCGACCTCCAGATCGAGCCCGGCAAACTGGAAGGTGTCGCCTGTGCTGAGCGAAGCGGCGAACCGTTCCTCCACCTTTCCCAGAGACCTGCCGTTGCGGAACCGAACATTGAGCATCTCGCCATCGATGATGATACCCGCGTTCAGCCGATGCTTTGCCGCATCCTGCGGTCGTGCCAACCGCCACCACCCGTCCTCCTCCCGGACGATCCGCTGAAACCTGTCATAGGCACGCAAGGCGTAGCCGCCGTTGCCCACGAACGCGAGCACCCGCTGCCAGGTTGCCGCATCGACCCAGCTGTATGCAAGGCAGGACTGAACCTCGTGCAGCAGCGCATCTTCCTGAAACGGTGCAGCGCAAGCGCATGCCATCGCGTGTTGCGCCAGAACGTCGAGCCCGCCGGGCCGAAAACTTTCGCCATCGCGCTCGCCCGCTTCGACCGCGTCGAGTGCGGCTTGCGCCTCCAGAAACTCAAAGCGGTTGCCCGGCACGAGGATAGCGCGGCTGGGCTGGTCAAGCCGGTGGTTCGCCCGGCCAATCCGCTGCAGCAGGCGTGACGATCCTTTGGGCGCACCCATCTGGATCACGCAGTCGATGTCGCCCCAATCGACACCGAGATCAAGGCTCGCCGTCGCAACCAGGGCACGCAGCTCGCCGCGGACCATTGCTCCTTCAACCTTGCGACGCGCCTCTACCGAGAGCGATCCATGATGGATGCCAATGGGCAGCGTATCCTCGTTCACTTCCCAGAGACGCTGGAAGATGTATTCGGCCAGAAAACGGGTGTTGGTGAACACCAGCGTGGTCCGGTTGCGGCCAATTTCGCGGTAGATTTGCGGCACTGCCCAGGTCGCTGCATGACCGCCCCACGGCACTCGCTCCTCCTCCGGAAGGAGGATCGACACCAGCGGCGCTGCTCCTGCTTCACCGACAACATGAGCCACCCTGTCGATGTCCCCCCAAGGCGCGAGCCAGGCCCGATACTCATCCGGCTCTGCCACGGTTGCCGACAAGCCTGCCCGCCGCGCCTGGGGGGCAAGGGCATGCAGCCGTGACAATGCCAGCGCGAGCAGATCTCCGCGCTTGTCGGTTGCAAAGGCGTGGATCTCGTCAATGACGATACGCTGCAAGCCGGAGAACAGATTGGCGGCATCGGGATAGGAGATGAGGAGGGACAGCGATTCAGGTGTCGTCAGCAGCACATGCGGCGGTTTGAAGCGCTGTCGCTGCTTGCGATTGGACGGCGTGTCGCCGCTGCGTGTCTCGATCCGCAGCGGTAATCCCATTTCTTCCACTGGCGTCAGGAGGTTGCGTCCGACATCAGTGGCCAGTGCTTTCAGCGGCGATATGTAAAGGGTATGCAGCCCATCAGACTGCGGCTGCAAAGCCAGCCGTTCAATGCTGAAGGCAGCAAGCGTGGGCAGGAAACCGGCCAAGGTCTTTCCGGCTCCGGTATCTGCCGTCAGCAGCGCGTGCTCACCACGATCATCTGCTGCAAGCATCGCGGCCTGATGATCCCGGATGCGCCAGTCGCGCCTCTCGAACCAGGCATTTATCTGTTCAGGCACCGAGGCACGCACGGAATTTGTCACGCGCTCACGATGCAACCAGTGAACCGATCAGCCGGTGCTGAAGCCGCGTCTGCTGACAAGCCAGAGCCAGGAACAAAAAAGGGTCCGGTCGGAAAACCCGGCCGGACCCAGAAGTTTGGGAGAGGATGCCTGTAAGGCCTGCCCTTTGTGCAGTGCAGCAGCGTTCTTCGCAACTGCAAAAACAGCACGCCCGCTTGCGCTTTTGTCAAGCGCACCGCAAACGACAGACTCATTTGCGCCCATCTCTGGGCAAACCACGGCAAGGCATCTGCTGGCTGGCGCAGTGGAACCCGCCCCCGCCAGCAAGGATGGCGCTGCTGGCCAGACCAAGCACATCGCGATCAGGAAACAGCGTCTTGACTGCCGCCACGGCGTCAGCGTCATGGATGCTGCCAAAAGCCGGCACCACCACCAGATCGGTGGTAATGCAGAAGTTCATGTAACTGGCCGGCTCAACGAAATCGCCATAGGTGACCAGGCCCGCAGAGGGCACATCGGCAATTGCAAGCCCGAAAGCCGATGCCCGTGCGCGTGCGTCTTCGTAGACCACGCGGTTCGGGTCCGCAGGCCCGGTGGCAACCGGCAGCGCGAGGCGGCCGCGCCCAACAAACCGGGCAAGATTGTCGACATGCCCGTCCGTGTGATCGTTCATCAATCCATGACCGAGCCATAGAACGCGGTCGAATCCCAGCTGGTCGGACAAGCGGCACTCGATCTCCACGCGTGACAGTTCAGCGTTGCGGTTGGCGTTGAGCAGGCACTGCTCGGTTGTCACGACGAGTCCGGTGCCATCAGTATCGATGGCGCCACCTTCCAGGATCCAATCGGCTGTTTCCAGGGCCAAGCCGGCGTCGTGTGCCAGCGTCGCACCGATCGTGTCGTCCCCGTCCATGCGATATTTGCCACCCCAGCCGTTAAAGCCGAAACGCCGCGCTGCCTGTTGGCCTTGCGCATCATGCACGATCAGCGGCCCGGTGTCGCGCAGCCAGATATCACCATATTCGCGCCGTTCCAGCACCACCGATGCCGACACCAGTTGACGTGCGCGCGCCTCGTTGGCCGCGTCGCGAACGAGCAGGCGCACCTGCTGCCCGGTATCCGCTACGGCATTGGCAAAAGCGGCAATTTCCTCCTGCGCCTGAAGAAAACTGCGCGGCCATTCTGTCGCATCATGCGGGAAACCGATCCACAGCCATTCTTGTGGATGCCATTCTGACGGCATCCGCCATTCCGCTTGAGCCATCAACAACCCGAGGCGGAGGCGGCGCAGCTTTCGTCCCGGATCCGGCGAAACTCATCCCCGGCAAGCCAGTTGGGCCAGGTGTCCGCATCGGAAAGCGACCGGCCGAGCGTATAGTAAAGTTTCAGATCCTGCTCCACGCCGCTCCAGTTCCAGCTGGGATCGAATTCATCCTTGGGTCCATGATAGCGGTTGGTCACATAATCGGCAGAAGCAGCTTCGCCTGCTTCTACCCCGCCATCGATCAGATCATTGCCGCCGTCGACGTACAGCATGGGCACGCCGCGCTTCGCCAGACTGAAATGATCGGACCGGTAATACGATCCTTTTTCAGGAGTTGGTTCAGGAGTGGTGACCCGACCAAGCGTGTTCACCGCAGAGGCCAGATAGTCATCGAGCTGCGACTTGCCTCCTCCGACGACCACGACGTTCCTGGCCGGACCGGCAAGCGACAGCGCATCCATGTTTACTCCGCCCACCGTCTGATCGAGTGGGAAGACCGGATTGGCGCTGTAATATTCGCTGCCTAGCAAGCCCGATTCCTCGGCCGTGACTGCAAGGAAGGCAAGCGTACGCTCAGCAGGTCCTGCCCTGGCATGCGCCTGTGCAAGCGCCACAAGAGCAGCCGTACCGGTGGCATTGTCAATCGCCCCGTTGCAGATGTCGTCACCTGTTTCATCCGGTTTGCATCGGCCAAGATGGTCCCAATGGGCTGTATAGAGAACATATTCATCAGGCCGCTGCGATCCGGGCAGGACACCGATCACATTGTTCGAAGCAAAACGGCGGATCTCGTTATCAAACCCGAAGCTGGCGTTGACGCCCAGCGGAACCGCGCGAAAGCCCTTCTGCCTTGCTGCCTGGGACAGGCTGGCAAGATCCATACCGGCAGATGCAAGGATTTTACCCGCTGCTTCCTGCTGCAGCCAGCCGTTGGCCATCGTCTGGCTTGCGCCATCATCGGCAGTCTGCGCGTATGCCTGCGGTCCGGTCCAGCTCGATTCAACCACATTCCAGCCATAGGCAGCGGGATAGGTTTCATGCACGATCAGCGCCGCTGTCGCGCCCTGCCTGGCAGCTTCCTCATATTTGTAGGTCCAGCGTCCGTAATAGGTCATCGCCCGCCCGCCAAACGGCCCATCGAGCGTTTCCATGGCATAATCGGGATCATTGACGAGGATGAGCGCTGTCTTGCCGCGCATATCCACGCCAGCATAATCGTTCCACCCTTTTTCCGGCGCGTTGATGCCGAAACCGACGAATACAATCTCGCTGTTCTGCACCGCTGTTGCCGGAGTTACCCGGTAGCTGGCCGCAACATAATCGCTGCCCTGTGCAAAGCTGAGGGGCTCCTTGCCGCCGTTGACCACGAGCGGGCGAAAATTGCTTCCGGTGACCTCCACCAGCGGCACTTCCTGTAGCCAGCTGCCGTTGTTGCCAGGCTGCAATCCGGCGGCGGCGAACTGTTCCTCCAGCAGCGCGATCGTCTTGCGTTCACCCTCGGTGCCAGGTGCGCGACCCTCAAACGCATCAGACGAAAGGATGCGCGTGAGATCCTTTACCACATCCACCGGGATTGGCGGGATCTGCGACGCGGGTCCAGCCGCCTGCACAGCAGGTGCATCGTTCATCGTGGCACATCCAGACAGCATGACGGCTGCCGACACGGACAAGGCGGTTAACAATCGACGCATCATCTTCTCCCCCGGACCGGCCTGGCTGCCCTTCGGCGAGCCGGCTTGTCTGCCGTCATTGGTGACGCATTGCATGGCAGAGCATGATGCTGTTCGCAAGCCACTGAACCCATGCAGCTAACCGCATGACTATCGCCATCTTATCGCCCATGTGATAGGCAACCAGAATGCAGAAAATTGCCCTCCTGTCCGCCTTGGCTTTGGTGACGGGCGGCTGCACTGCCGCAACGCCTTCCAGCGAAGCGCCAGCACCTGACGCCAACGAGGCGACAATCAGCCCGCTTGGCGCGGCAACCCCGACCAGTCCCGCAGCGGTGGTGCCTACCGTCCTGCCCGACGGGTTTCGCGCAGTTGGTACCGAACCTTTCTGGGCCGTACATGTAGCAGATGGCAAGCTGCGCTACACCACCCCACAGGATCAGGAGGGTGTTCTCGTCGAGGTCCATCACACCGCTGATTTGGCTGGAGAAGCTGGCTTGGCAGGGACAATGGACGGCCGAACGTTGCGCCTTGTCGGCAAGGCTGAACCATGTTCGGATGGCATGTCGGACCGGGAATACCCATTCTCCGTCATTCTTGAGCTTGGCGAGGAGCAGTTCAAAGGCTGTGCCTGGTCGCTTGATAGCGGCGCATGACGCGCCGCAGCATATCTTCTTGCAAACGCCGCTGAACCAAAACTCTCTTGATTGTCCGGATCAATGGCGATCACGATGGTGCATTTCGATTGCAAAAACTGCAACCTCAAGAGATCATTCCGCACTTGCGAACAATAACCGACGAACCTATTTGGGTCGTGCCTTACAGGCATCCTCTCCCAAAACTCACATAGCCCGGTTGGATCATCCGACCGGGCTTTTTTTCAGGTCGCATCAAGCTCCTGATCGGTAGATCCGCAGCAATTTTCACCGGCTTTCCTGCACGCCGATGCCCTTTTCCCTTTGCAAGGGCCGGAACCAGACCCCACCTTTCTGCTTGGATCCATGCCGATGCATCAGTGCGGCGTGCAACAACGGACAAGGGATGATCAATGGCAGAAGCGGACGTGCCGGTCGATACGCGGGAAGTCAGGCTGCAGGTGGCAGCCTCGCGGCAGGAAGAATCAGGGCATGGGATCGCCCGGATCCCGCGTGATGCAATGGCGACGCTGGGCGTCACCGAAGGCGACATCATCGAGATCGCCGGCAAGCGGACCACCACTGCGCGGGTGCTGCTGCCCTATTCCGAAGATGAGGGGCTGAACGTCATTCGGCTCGATGGGTTGGAACGCGGCAATGCCGAGGTCGGATCGGGCGAACATGTGCTGGTCCGCCGGGCAGAATCGCGCCCTGCCACCCGGGTCGTGTTTGCGCCGGCGCAAAAGGACATGCGGCTGCAGGGTCCGGCCCAGGCACTCAAGCGCAATTTCTTCGGGCGTCCGCTGACCGCCGGCGATCTGGTTGCGACCCGCGGGCAGAAGCGGGTGCAGGACATGCCGCCAGAAATCGCCCGCATGTTCAACGCGCCAGCATTTGCACTGACGCAGATCCGCCTCTCGGTAGTCAGCACGACACCCAAGGGTATCGTCCACATTGACGAGAACACCGAGGTGGAGCTGAAGGCCGAGTTCGAGGAGCCGCGCGACAATCGCGCCGAGGTCAATTACGACGATGTCGGCGGCATGGAAGATACCATCCAGCAATTGCGCGAAATGGTCGAACTGCCGCTGCGCTACCCTGAACTGTTCACGCGCCTTGGCGTCGATCCCCCCAAGGGCGTGCTGCTGCATGGCCCGCCGGGCACGGGCAAGACCCGGCTGGCGCGGGCAGTTGCGAACGAAAGCGATGCCAATTTCTTCACCATCAACGGCCCTGAAATCATGGGGTCGGCTTATGGCGAAAGCGAAAAACGGCTGCGCGAAGTCTTCGAGGAGGCGGAAAAATCCTCACCCGCCATTGTTTTCATCGACGAACTCGACTCCATCGCGCCCAAGCGCAACAATACGCCCGGCGAAGCCGAAAAGCGGCTCGTCGCACAATTGCTGACGCTGATGGACGGTTTGCAATCACGCTCCAATCTGGTCGTGATCGCTGCCACCAATAGGCCGGATGCCCTGGACGAAGCATTGCGCCGGCCGGGCCGCTTTGATCGCGAGATCATCGTCGGCGTGCCTGACCAGACCGGGCGGGAGGAGATCATTGTCATCCACACCCGGGGCATGCCGCTGGGCGAAAATGTCGATCTGCGCGAGCTTGCCCGCATGACGCATGGCTTTGTCGGTGCCGACCTTGCCGCGCTGGCACGTGAGGCCGCGATCGAAGCGGTGCGCCGGATCATGCCGCAGCTTGATCTCGATGCGCAGACGATCCCGCCCGAAGTCCTCGACAATCTGTGCGTCACCCGCACCGACTTCATGGACGCGCTCAAACGCATTCAGCCGTCCGCCATGCGTGAGGTGATGGTGCAGGCGCCCACTGTCGGCTGGTCCGACATCGGCGGCCTGGACGAAGCGACCGACAAGCTGCGCGAAGGCGTGGAGCTGCCGCTCAAGAACCCGCAGGCGTTCAAGCGGCTTGGCATCCGCCCGGCCAAGGGGTTCCTGCTTTACGGGCCTCCCGGCACGGGCAAGACCCTGCTCGCCAAGGCGGTTGCCAAGGAAGCGGAGGCCAATTTCATCTCGATGAAATCCTCGGACCTGCTGTCGAAATGGTTTGGCGAAAGCGAACAGCAGATTTCCCGCCTGTTCGCCCGTGCCCGTCAGGTCGCGCCCTGCATCGTCTTCATCGACGAGATCGACAGCCTCGTTCCCGCTCGCGGCTCTGGCGGGGGCGAGCCGCAGGTGACAAGCCGCGTCGTCAATACGATCCTCGCCGAGATGGACGGGCTGGAAGAACTGCAATCCGTGGTCGTGATCGGCGCCACCAACCGGCCCACGCTGGTTGACCCTGCGCTGCTGCGCCCGGGCCGCTTTGACGAGCTGGTTTATGTGGGCACGCCCGATATGGCCGGTCGCCTGCACATCCTGAAAATCCACGCCTCTGACATGCCAATGACCAGCGACGTCGATTTGGCGGCGGTAGCAAAAGAGACGCAGCGCTTCACCGGCGCGGATCTGGAAGATGTCGTGCGCCGGGCCGGGTTGAACGCCATCCGCCGCGACGGCAGCGAAGTCGGTGAAGTGACCAACGCCGATTTTCAGGAGGCGCTGAAGGATTCCCGCGCGACGGTGACGGAAAAGATGGAGGAGGAATATGCCAAGATGCGAGGCGAGCTCAAACGCCGCGCGGCAGACACCGGGGTCATCGGCTTCATCACGCCGGGAATGTTGACGCCGACCCGCGAAAGCAAGCACGAGCCGAGCTGAGTGTGTCAATTGCAGGGCTGTGCCTGACAGCGCGGCCCTGCTCATGCTCCTGCATTACAATAGGTCCGTCAGGTTCGAGGATCAGTGCGCGTCGCCCCAGCTTGGACCAGCGCCAGTCTCGATGCCAAGCGGCACGTCAAGTTGCACCGAGGGACCAGCAGCACCTGCCATGATTTCGGCGATAACGGGTCCTGCTGCCTCCACATCCCCTGCCGGCAGTTCGAACACCAGCTCGTCATGCACCTGCAGCAACATGCGCACATCGTGCAGCCCGGCATCGCGTAGGGCCGGCAACATGCGCACCATGGCGCGCTTGATGATGTCGGCGCTGGTGCCCTGAATGGGCGCATTGATCGCTGCGCGCTCGCTCCCCTGCCTCTCCGCCTGGTTCTTGGCATTGATGCGCGGGAAATACGTTTTTCGCCCGAACAGCGTTTCTGAATATCCGTGCGACCGGACCTGCTCCAAGGTGCGTGCGATATAGTGCTGGATGCCGGGGAAACGTGCGAAATAACGGTCGATCATCGCCTGGGCTTCGTCGGGAGTTACCTGCAATCGACCGGCCAACCCCCAACGCGAGATGCCATACAGAATGGCAAAATTTATGGTTTTGGCCTGCGCGCGCGTCTCCCGGTCAGCGGTGCCGAACAATTCGAGCGCGGTTCGGCTGTGAATGTCCGCCCCTTGCCTGAACGCCTCCTTCAATGGCTCTACATCAGCCATATGAGCAGCAAGGCGCAGTTCGATCTGGCTATAATCGGCCGACAGCAGCACATTGCCAGGTTCAGCGATGAACGCCTCGCGGATGCGGCGGCCAGCGTCCGACCGGATGGGGATGTTCTGCAGGTTCGGGTCGGTCGATGACAGGCGCCCGGTCTGCGCGCCCACCAGGCTGTAGCTGGTGTGAACGCGGCCGGTCTGCGGGTTGATCGCCTGCTGCAGCGCCTCTGTGTAGGTGGAGCGCAGCTTTGATAATTGCCGCCAGTCCAGCACGCGCGCGGCCATTTCAACGCCCTGCCCCGCCAGCGTTTCCAGCACCGCCTGATCTGTGGAAAACTGCCCGCTCTTGCCTTTGCGTCCGCCATCCAGCCCCATGCGGCCGAACAGGATGTCGCCCAATTGCTTCGGGCTGCCGACGGCGAACTCTTCGCCTGCGAGCGCGTGAATATCTTTTTCAAGAGTGACGCACTGCTCGCCGAACTCGGCGGAAAGCGCGGCGAGCCGGTCGCGGTCCACCTTGATGCCTTCGCGTTCCATGCGTGCAACCACCGGAATGAGCGGGCGGTCAACATCCTCATAGATGCGTGTGCCTCCTTCATCAGGGAGGCGCTGTCGCAGCACATGCTGCAACCGCCACGTCACATCGGCATCCTCTGCTGCGTAGCGCGTCGCCTTGTCGAGCGGCACGGAGGCAAAACCGATCTGCTTCTTGCCGGTGCCGCAGACCTCCTTGAAAGTCAGCGTGGTGTGGCCAAGATGCGTCTCCGCCAGCGAATCCATGCCATGCGCATTGCCGATGCCGCCACCACCGCGCCCCGCATCCAGCGCAAAAGACAGGATCATCGTGTCATCGACAGGCGCAACCGCGATACCATGGCGCGCAAGCACGTTGATGTCATATTTGATGTTCTGCCCGATCTTGAGCACCGCATCGCTTTCCAGCAGCGGTTTCAACCTCGCGAACGCCGGTGACACGCCGATCTGGTCTGGCTTTTGCGCAAACATGTCATCATCGCCATGCCCAAGCGGGATATAGCAGGCATCATTGGGCCCAAGCGCAAGACTGACCCCCACCAGATCGGCCTGCATGGCGTCAAGCGCGCTGGTCTCTGTATCAACTGCGACGCACCTTGCGGCAAAAGCGCGCGAAATCCAGTCATCAAGGCGTTCAATGGTGGTGACGCACTCATACGAGTCAAGATCGGGCGCCGGCCAAAGCGGCAGTCCCGCACGCTCGCCTGCGCCACTCACCGTGCTATCTGCTGCGTCATTGCCCGCCGGGCCTGAACGCTTGCGCGGGTTGAGGTCATTGGTGCGTTCAGGACTGCCAATGCCAGCGTCGAGCCGCTTGAGCAGGCTGGTGAAGCCGTGTGCAGTCAGGAACTCGGCCAGAGGCTGTGCGGCGATACCATCAAGCCGCAAGTCGTCCAGCGGCACAGGAAGCACGCAATCTTCCTTTAGCGTCACCAGCTGTCGGGACAATCGGGCCATCTGCGCATGTTCAACAAGATTGTCGCGCATCTTTGACTTCTTCATGTCGGGTGCGGCCTGCAACACATTTTCCAGATCGCCATGTTCGCCGATCAGCTTCTGCGCGGTTTTGAGCCCGATTCCCTTTACACCCGGCACGTTGTCGACTGCATCGCCCATCAATGCCAGCACATCACCCAATTGGTCCGGGGGCACGCCGAACTTTGCCACGACATCGGCGGTTTCGATGCGCGCATTCTTCATCGTGTCGAGCATGTCTATGCAGCCACCTGTCGCGCCGTCCTCCCCTTGCGCGCATCGGCCCACCAATTGCATCAGATCCTTGTCTGATGAAACAATGGTCACATCCCAGCCCTTGCGAGTCGCGGCACGGGCATAGGACGCGATCAGATCGTCCGCTTCAAGATTGTCTTCCTCGATGCAGGGCAGCGAAAACGCGCGGGTGGCATCGCGGATCAGCGGGAATTGCGGCGTCAGATCCTCGGGCGGCGGCGGACGATGCGCCTTGTATTCGGGATAAAGATCGTTGCGAAACGAATGCGACGCCTTGTCGAGAATCACCGCCAGATGAGTCGGTCCGTCCGCTTCGTCCAGATCCTGTGCGAGCTTCCACAGCATCGTCGTGTAACCATAAACCGCGCCGACCGGCACCCCATCCGGGTTGGTAAGCGGAGGAAGCCGATGATAGGCTCGAAAGATATAGGCTGATCCATCCACAAGATAGAGATGCGGCGCTTTTGCGGGAGTTTGCATTACGCCGTCGTATCACCTGCGAAAGGGGAGGTCATGCTTGGCACACGCGCAAATTGGCAAAATGACAAAAAAAGTTCGTCTGTCCTAGTTTCGCCACAATCCTGTTGTAGCCACAGAATGCAAGGTTGCGTTTATTCGCTTGCAATGGCTGCTGCGCAGTCGTATTCCCGCTGCAGAGGATGCCGGATGGCGCCTCGCATTCGGTTGATCCTCATGATCTCTGAAATGCCCCAATTCGATCAAGGATGCATATTTATGCGCAAGTTCATTTTTGCCGGTGCCGTTGCTGCTGCTGCCCTGTCGCTGACCGCCTGCTCCGAGCCGGTTGACGAAACCGCAGACGCGACCCTGGTCGATCCTGCAACCGTTGAAACCGTTCCTGCCGACACCATGGGCACGATGGACGGCATGGCCACCGACATGGAAACCGGCGTTGACGGTATGGTTTCCGATGTTGATGCCGCTGCTGCAGAAGCAGAAGCAGACCTTCAGGGCGAGACGGTTACCGAAGCTCAGGTCGACTGATCTTCTTGACCAGTTCATGAAAGCAGGCGCGGGATCGATGATCCTGCGCCTGTTTTTTGTGCGAATTTGCTGAATTTGTTTCTCAGCCGTGCGCCAGGCGTCTGGTGCCAGTATCTTCATCGGGCATGACGTTACAGGCCACTGCCAAACAAGGTATTTACCAGCAGTTTGATCTTAACCTTGCTACACGCGCAGCAATATAGATCCGTCAGTTTTGCGTCTGCGCTGTTGCAAGCGCCGCAAACCGCGACTCGGTAAATCCATCGTACAGGACGCGCGTGATCTGTGCGATCCGCTGGTCGCGCTGCGGCCGTCCTCCCTGCCCGGTCACGTAAATTGCCATTACAATGACGCGACCATCCGGCAGTTCGACAAAACCGACATCACTTGCCGTGTTGTTCAAAGTGCCCGTTTTGTGCCCGAACCGCGAGCCGCTGGGCAGACCGGCCTTGATGCGGCGACTTCCGGTGACGGTGCGGGTCATGGTGTTAACCAGCAAGTCACGGCTTTCGGGTGACAACCATTTGCCCTGATAAAGGCCGGCGATAAGCGCCACCATCTCTTCAGGTGGAGTGCTATCGCGTTCATCGACAACTGTTACCGGGTCGAACTCTCCGTCGTCGCGGACCAGCGTCGCGATATCCCGGTCGATCCGCTGACGCGACAGCCCTGCATTGCGCAGCCATTCGGTAACCGCCTTGGGACCGCCCACCGCTTTCAGCATGGCGTCAGTCGCCGAATTATCGCTGCGCGTGATCATGAGCTCGATCAGCCGTTCTGCCGCCACCTGCATGCCGGGCTTCACCGGTGCCACAGGTCCGTCGAACGGCCGGGAAGCCACCGGGATCTGCAAGGGGTAGCGGTCCTGCAATCTGTATCGCCCAGCGTCCACACCGGCCAGAAAAGTTGCCGCAATAGCGATTTTGGATGTGCTCGCCATCGGGAACGCCTGCTCCCCGAGTATGGACACGCTTGCACCGGTGGTAAGATCAAGCGCAGCCACACCGATCCGACCGCGATCCGCCGCGGCAATCGAGACGAGCTGCTGGCGAAGCACCGGCGGCATCGACCGGATTTTCTCGCGGCCATCGAGAATGGCTCCGTTGTCTCCGGAGATGAACTCTTCAAAGCTTTGTGCATGACCCTGGGGCGCAGCGCCGATGAGGCCAAGTCCGGCAAGGAGGCAAAGCGCAGCGCGGGCGCTTGATGGAGCGGTTCGATTCATGAGCGACACCGTAAAGCTGAAAGGGTGAACAAAACTCTACCGTATTTTCAGCTGCACTCAACCCCCGGCTGTATCCTCGATCAGGGCTTCAACCATGGACGCGGTGATTGGATGATAACCGGGGCGCGCCTTCGCAAAGGCGTCGCGGGCAATCTGCGCGCCCCATGCACCCTGCTCCATCAACCCTTTGTAGAGCGGCCGAATCAGCAGCATGCGTCCCACCGTATCAAGGTAGCGCGTCAACTGCGGAACCATGGGAGCGTAGCGGTTGGCGATGGCAAGCTCGAACCAGGCGGACTGCACATAGGCGTTGGTGCTGTCGGACAGGTGCAGTGCCTGGTCCAGCTCAGCCAGCCGTGTGGCGCTTTGCCGACGGTCCACCCCGCGCAGGAAACGCAGCCATTGCTGCGTCGCCCAGCCAGCGGTCTCGACCTGCGCCGCCGCCCCGCCTGCATTATAGGCGTCAAGCTGTGCATCGACCATCGCGAGCGTTTTTGAAGTGGGGCGCACCGCATTGGCGGGCAGTCCGGCGCCATAGATCCAGTCGCGCACGCCGATCCTGTTCATTTCTGCTTCGCTCAGCAGGTTGGCGCGCAGATCCTTTAGCAGTCCTTCGCTTGTCTGCGGTTGAAAGGCAAACCGATCGAAATAGGAGCGCAGCCATTCATCGAACCGTTCACGGCCGACCGCCTGCTCCACCGTGCGCAGGAATGTCGCGCCCTTGAAGTAGTCAAGCTGTCCGGATGTCTCGCCCGGCTCGCCATGCAGGCGAGTCGATGCAGCGTCCATGCCGCCTGCTGCCGCAATGTTCTCGAGCATGGCGTCATAATCCAGATCGAGATACATCGCCGCGCGTTCCGGGCCGTACAGCGCCTCCATCAGCCGGCTTTCGAAATAGGTGGTGAACCCTTCGTTGAGCCAGCTGTCCCGCCAGCTTGCATTGGTGACCAGATTGCCGGACCAGCTGTGGGCAAGTTCATGCGCAACGACATCGGTGTTGGACCTGTCCCCGGTCAGCAAAGTCGGCGTGAGGAATGTCATGACCGGATTTTCCATGCCGCCGTAGGGAAATGATGGCGGCAGGACCAGCATGTCATAACGTCCCCAGCGGTAAGGGCCGTAAAGCGCCTCTGCTGCATCGATCATCTGCTCCACGTCGCCAAATTCCTGCGCGGCAGCGTCCACCATCGAGGGTTCTGCCCAGACCCCGGATCTCGGGCCAAGTTCGCGATGCGCCAAATCCCCCACTGCCAGCGCAATCAGATATGGCGGCACCGAACGCTCCATGACAAAGCGATGAGAGGTCCAGCCATTGCCCCAATCAGTCTGCGCATCTGGCTGGCGCACGCCGCTCATAACCGGGACGAGATCGGCAGGCGCGGTAATTCGAGCTTCCCAGCTTTGACGGATGCCGGGACTGTCTTGGGTCGGAATCCAGCTGCGGTTGCTGATCGGCTGGCCCTGACTGAAGAGAAACGGCTTTTCGCCGCCTGCGGTCGCTTCGGGCGCAAGCCATTGCAGCGCACTGGCATTCGGCGCGGAGACATAGTCGATGACAATCCGGCGCGCGCTGCCGATATTCACAATCAGCGGTCGGCCAAGCTCCACGCCTTCTGCATCCCGGCCGCCGCCGAGCTCATACGTCAATGGCTGCCCGGCAGCATCGGTGATGGAACGGATTTGCAGCCCCGCATCGTCAAGCACGATCTGGTCGACGGCCGCTCTTGCATCGATATTGAGTGTTGCAGTGCCGTAAATCCGCTGTTGCGCAAAATCGGTCACGAGATCCAGCGCGACATGCGTGACACGCGCGTCTGCAGGCTGTGCATAGGTCCACGCATCCAGTGCCTCCGCCGATGTGAGGACGGGCGCAGGCGCTGCATCCTGTGCGGTTGCAACAGCGGGCGAAAGCACCAGCGCGGCAGCGGTGGCAAACAAGGCTTTGCGGATCATGCGTAAGTTCCGATTAGATCAACGGTTGAAACGGGCGTCAGTCTGGCCAGGTTGCCGGCGACATGAAAGACGGTGGAAAAAGGCCTCGCGTGGGACAATATCTGCCTCGCCTGTTCATGCATTCCCTGAACCTCTTACAGATACGTAAACGTCATGGCTGACTAATGTGCGGGCGCGTCAAGGATTGTCCGCTGCTGACCAGCCGCCAGGCAAAGCTGTGGGCTTCTTGCTGCCGAAGGGGTCTGTTACCGGCTCTTGCTCCAGTGATCGTGCCTGCGCCTTGCGCCGCTTCAGATTGGCACGCAATTGTTGTGCCAGCCGTTCGGCGCGGGTGGGTGGCGGGTCTGCTTTGGGCTTTGATCCTGCCGCGCTCACACCTCCTGCGTGGCCAGCAGAGGCAAACGTGTTGCAGGATCGCTCAGGTTCGAGCGGCGAACTCTCGTCAGGCTTGCTGTTCATGTTCGCGATGATGGCAAGCGCGTCCGCTGACTGCAAGCGCCTTGACAACAGACCAGCTCACAGCAATAGCGCGCCACATCCGGCGCCGCATTTGGCCCCGTATCCGGTATAGTGCTGCTGTAGCTCAGTGGTAGAGCGCGTCATTGGTAATGACGAGGTCGGGAGTTCAATCCTCCCCAGCAGCACCAGACTTGCGGCCTTGATGATCTTCCGGTTTACCGCCTCAGGCGCGGATGTCCGCCCATTCGGGATGCTTGCGAAAAGCAGCTTCCACATAGCTGCATTGCGGATCGATCCTGAACCCTTGCTCTTTTGCATCAGCGACAATTGCATCAACCAGGCGTGCCGCGACGCCGCGCCCACCAATCTGTGGCGGCACCAGCGTGTGTTCGACGACGCGGATCTGATCGCCTTTAATCTTGTAGGTCATCCGACCCATGGCATCCGCACCGGAAACATGCGCGATATACGAGCCACCTTGTGCTTCGGTTTCGTGGCTTATTTCCACCGACGCCTGATCATCCTGTGTCATTGATTTTTGCTCCTTTCCCTGCACAACGAAGCAGGCGGCGGCCGTGTTCCGGGCGCCGGTCAGGGTCTTGCGACGAGCTTCAGGAGCAAGGAGTCAGGAGTCCCGGCTGCCGAACAGAGCGGTGCCGACACGCACATGCGTTGCACCAAGCTGCACCGCGACTTCGAAATCCGAGCTCATCCCCATCGACAGGGCGGCAAGACCATGTTGTGAAGCGAGCTTTGCCAGCAGCGCAAAGAACGGCGCCGGCTCTTGGCCCTGCGGCGGTAGGCACATCAGTCCTGCCACCGGCACCCCCGCTTCTGCGGCCAGACGCAGCAGGTCGGGCACGTCCACGATGGCACAGCCGCCCTTCTGCTCTTCAGCGCCGATATTCACCTGGACAAAGCATGGGACGGCCCGCCCCGCATTGGACATCGCCTTGCCCAAAGCGGAAACCAGGCTTGGCCGATCCACAGAATGGATGCAGTCGAACAGCGCCACGGCGTCGTCGGCCTTGTTCGATTGCAATTGGCCGACCAGATGCACTGAAACATCATCAAACTCGCGACGAAGCGCGGGCCATTTGCCCTGCGCCTCCTGCACGCGATTTTCCCCGAACACGCGATGCCCCTGCTCCAGCAGCGGGCGGATTGCCGCTGCATCCTGCGTCTTTGAAATTGCAATCAATGTGACTGCATCTGCGCCCCGGCCCGCCAGTGCAGCCGCAGCAGCAATCCGGCTCTCGACCGCGACCAGCGGTGTGGCAGGAGGCGTGAGAGGGGGTGGAGGCGCAGCTTGGCTCGACATGACCATGTGCTATAGCGCGCCGAACACGATGCGAAACCCTGCGGCGCGAGGAAATGCGAATATGCAAAGACCGGTGCCGGGTCTCTGGCTGGTTTCCGATGATCGCAACGATGACCAGCTGGCGCAGCTCCTGCGGCGCCTGCCAAGCGGGTGCGGCCTTATCTTCCGGCATTATCATCTTGCGCCGGAGGCCCGGCGGAAGCGCTTCGATGCGCTGCGCCTGCTTGCCCATGCCCACAGACACGTCATCGTGCTTGCAGATGCACCGGCCGTCGCCCGTAAATGGCGCGCAGATGGGGTATATGGCGCGCCTGCCCGCATTGCCTTGCGGCGTTCCAGCGAGCGCGGTTTCCTGCGTCTCGCCACCGCTCACTCGCTGGCGCAGCTTGCCGCGGGCGTTCGGACAGCCGCTGACCTTGCGCTGCTGTCACCGGTCTACCCCACGCGGACGCATCCGGGTGCCAAGGTGCTGGGGCCAGTGCGTGCGCTCCTGCTCGCCCGGCAGGTACCCTTGAAAGTCGCAATGCTGGGCGGAATGACACGTGCGCGGGCAAGGCGCATGGGGTCAGTCGAATGGGCGGCAATCGATGGGCTGGGGCGCTGTCCAAGCGTGTCATAAAGATTTTTTAACCAAGATGGGTCCACACAGGACGCCAGCTTGACGCGGGTGGCACGGGCCGCGCATAATCCGTGCTGCTTTTGTTCAATTCGGATTGGGGTTCATGGCGACAATTGGCGACACCACGCCGGACTGGCGCGCGATTTTGCAACGCAGCGTCGGCCGCGCTGCCGAGATCATTGGCGCGGTGCTTTTGCTTGCCCTCGTCGTGTTCCTTGCGCTTGCCCTGGTCAGCTACGCCCAGACAGACCCATCGCCCAGCACTGCGGCTGATGGGCAAATTGCCAATTGGATGGGACGACCCGGCGCCTATGCGGCCGAACGGCTGCTGTTTCTTGTGGGGCCGATTGCGGTTCTGCTGCTGCCGCTCCTTTATGTGTTTTCGCGTCGGTTGTGGCAGATTGCTGATGATCAGACAGGTATGTCGCCACGCTGGTGGCGTCCGCTTGTCCTGCTCGCCGCTGCCATGGTCCTCCTTGCTACCGTGCTTGCGCTGGTGTTCGAACGCCCTTTCGGCGGATTGCCCGCCGGTATGGGGGGGCTTGCCGGGATGGGCGGTGCCGGCCTGGTTCGCCGGCTCGCGCAGCTTGGCGGCACTCAATATCAAGAGTGGATCATCACCGGCGTGGCCTTGCTGTGCCTCCTTTCAGGTGCCGTGCTGGTCGCGCGGGTATTCGCAATCGAATGGGCAGGCTTGCTGGCCATGCCATCATTGCTGAAGCGCAGGCGGGATCTTCCCGATGACGTGGCCAGCCGCAGTGCATCCAACGCAGCCTCATCCAAGCCACGAAAACCACCTGTCGCGGCAGGTCGCATGCTGCCTGAAGAGTTGGCCGACACCATGGCAGGTTCTGATGATCTGACCAGTCCGCCCCGCCGCGCACCCATCATCAGCGATCCTTCGGCACCGCCGCAGCCCGCACAGGCTCGGACGCAACCTACCCAAGGCGATTTCTTCAACTCGACTTTCACGCTGCCCAGCGCTGAATTGCTGTTACCGGCTCCAGAACACAACGCGCCCAAACTCGACCGGATGGCGCTTGAACGCAACGCCCGGCTGCTTGAAAACGTGCTGGAGGACTTTAACGTCAAGGGAGAGATCACCGCTGTCAAGACAGGCCCGGTGGTCACCATGTATGAACTTGAACCTGCGCCCGGCATCAAGGCTGCGCGGGTCGTTGGCCTTGCCGATGACATCGCCCGCAACATGAGCGCAATCTCCGCCCGTGTGTCCCCCATCCCGGGCAAGACCGTGATGGGCATCGAACTTCCCAATGCAGACCGGCAGATGGTCGCCTTGCGCGAACTCATCACGTCTGCCGCCTTTGCCGATCATTCAGGCATTCTGCCGATCATTCTGGGGAAGGACATTGCCGGCGATCCCATTGTCGCTGATCTTGCAGCGATGCCGCATCTTCTGGTGGCAGGCACGACGGGTTCAGGCAAATCGGTGGGGCTCAATTGCATCCTGCTGTCCTTGCTATACCGCCTGACGCCAGCGGAATGCCGGCTGATCCTGATCGACCCCAAGGTGCTGGAGCTCAAGAGCTACGACGATATCCCGCATCTTCTTTCCCCCGTCGTCACCGAACCTGCCAAGGCGGTGCGCGCATTGAAATGGGCGGTAGAAGAGATGGAGCGGCGCTATCGCATGATGAGCAGCATCGGCGCGCGCAATATCACTGGCTTCAATGATCGGGTGAAATCCGCCACCGCCAAAGGCAAGCCGCTCGGCCGCCGGGTGCAGACCGGTTTCGATCCCGAAACCGGCGAAGAATTGTTCGAGGAAGAACAGCTCGATTATGAAGTGCTGCCGCAGATCGTGCTGATCGTCGATGAACTTGCCGATCTCATGATTACCGTCGGCAAGGAGATCGAGGTGTTGATCCAGCGCCTGTCGCAAAAATCGCGTGCGGCGGGCATCCACCTCATCATGGCGACGCAGCGCCCTTCGGTCGATGTCATCACCGGCGTCATCAAGGCGAACATGCCGACCCGGATCAGTTTCCACGTCACCAGTCGTATCGATAGCCGCACCATCCTTGGCGAACAGGGTGCAGAGCAATTGCTGGGCAAGGGCGACATGCTTTATCGCGCCAATTCCAAGCCCATCACCCGCGTTCACGGCCCCTTTGTCTCGGACGAGGAGGTTGAGGCTGTCGCTGATTATTGGCGCACGCAGGGTTCGCCCGAATACGTCGATTCCGTCACCGAAGAGCCGGAAGATGGCGGCTTCGGCTTCGATGATCTTGAAAATGCCTCCGACAACCCTGAGGACCGCAAATACATGCAGGTGTGCCAGATGGTTTTTGAGGCGCAGAAAGCCTCGGCCAGCTGGATCCAGCGGCAGATGGGCGTTGGCTACAACACGGCATCCAAATGGATCGAACGCATGGAAAAGGACGGGCTTGTCGGTCCTGCCAATCATGTCGGCAGGCGGGAAATCTATCGCGATCGGGACGGTCAGCCGCTCTGATTGCTGCGCCTGCTGCCCGTTAGCCGCAGCGGGCCGCTCGCTGCTCCCCCGATGCTCCAGAGCCGTGCAGCAAGCTCGGTCAGCAATGCTCGAGACCTGATCCGATCAGGCAGGTGAATCCTCGCTTTACCCCGTCTTCGAGCCGACCGGCTATCGAGACCAATCGCGCAGGACGCGTGCTTCTTGGCCGCGACGCATCCCGGAACAAATCGCAGGTTCAGCAATTTGATGAACATTCACTGTAACCGAAACGATCAAGGGGGAATAGAATGGCCGAAATCCCGGTAGAAAAAAAATCCAGCATGTCGTGGCTCTGGATCATCCTTGCAATTATCGTACTTGCGTTGCTTGCCTGGTGGATCTTTTCCGATGACGATGACGTCGTTGCGACCGCAGACAATGATGTAGTCGCCACAGAAGCCATGGCACCTGCCATGCTCGCCGTCGGCGAACGGGTCGATCTCGACAATGTGCGGGTAACATCGCTCGCCGGCGACATGGCGTTCAACGCCGATGTCAACGGACAGAACATGCTTGTTGTATTCAATCAGGTTCCAACCCCCGGTGACGCAACCGAAGGCGAGTATGACATTAATCCCGGTTCGATGCTGAACATGGAAGGTGAAGTTCGCGCTGCAGATGCGCCGCTGCCTGCTGGCGTGACTGCACAGATCCCCGCTGGCACTGATCGGTACATCTTTGCCGACAGCATCGAGATGCTCAACTGATCTGGCGTTCGACACGCATTTCAATTATCAATAAAAGGAACACACTATGCGACATGACACCCGTTACGAAAAACTTGATACGCTCGATCATTATGAACTCGAGCATGAATCGCAGGACATCCGGGGCCGCCCACTCGTGAGCACGACTGGCGAAAAGTTCGGCATCATCAAGGACCTGCTGGTCGATCCTGATCACAACCGGGTCGCGGCAATTCGCCTTGAAGACGGTCGCGTTTGTGCAGTTGAGCCGCTCGAGATTCATGACAACGCCGTGGTCTACGGCGAAGCTGCGCGCGCGCATGCCGAAACAGGCGGCGCAGCAGTGGTCGAAGAAGTGGTGCCGGTCGTTGAAGAGCGCGTCGTTGTCGGCAAGCGCGTCGCGGATACTGGCAAGACAATCAACGTGCGGACACGTGTTGTCGGCGAAACGGTCGCCAAGGATGTCCATCTTCGCGACGAGACTGTCAGCGTCGATCGCCGTCCTGTCAACCGCGCCGTCTCCGGCGCAGAAGCCGAGGCACTGCTGAAGGGCGGCTCTGTTTCCATGACCGAGCGTGATGAAGAAGTCGTAATCGGCAAGGAAACCGTGGTCACCGACGAAGTGGTGGTCAAGAAGACCGCTGCCGATCGGGTCGAGCATGTCGAAGAAGAGGTCCGCAAGACCGAGGTCGATGTGGACGTCACCAAGGATGGCAGGCGCCGCTAAGGCAGTCACCTGAGTTGGTCGGGCCGGGTGCAACGCGCATCCGGCCCTTCTTGTTTTGGCAGATGGGATAAAGATCATGGAACACGACAAGACGCAGAACAGATCATCGCGCGAAATCGTAGAGGAAGTGGCCATTCCCGTGGTCGAGGAGCGCCTCGTGCTCGATCGGCAGGTCATTGACGGCGCGACCGTAACAGTAACTACGCGCCCGGTGACAAATAACGTCGCGGTACGCGAAGAGCTGCGACAGGAAACCGTTACGGTAGAACGCGTGCCGATAAACCGGGTAATAGAAACGGTTCCGCAGATACGAGAAGATGGCGAGGTCACAATCATTCCCGTAGTCGAGGAACGCGTCACCGTAACAAAGGAGCTTGTCCTGCGTGAAGAGGTTCACATGCGGCGTTCGGCTTCTACAACAACCTTTGAACAGGATGTGACAATCCGCCGCATGGAAGTGGATATCGATGACAAGCCGTCCTGAACGATGCACTGCGGCATTGGCCATGAACCGCGAGGTCTTGAAATCAATCCGCTCTGAAGACGTTTGCGGAGATCTGGGCAAGAGGGGCTCGTAACCGGTTTTCTGATGCAGACCGGTCGACAGCATTACACCGCCGCAGCCACAGGCATGATAATAGTGCCGGCACAACAGAACGATCAGTGCAGCATGAAAATTGAAGGCAGGAGACTGGCAGCGTGAAAATTGGAACTGTTCGTGAAATCAAGAACCATGAATATCGTGTCGGCCTGACACCTGAAAGTGCAGGCGAGCTGGTAGCGCATGGGCATGACGTGCTGGTTGAGGCAGGCGCGGGGCTCGGTATCGGTGCGTCCGATGAGGCCTATGTTGCAGCAGGAGCCAGGATCGCTCCGGGACCAGACCCGGTGTTTGGCGAATGCGAGCTGGTGGTAAAGGTGAAGGAGCCGCTGGCGGTCGAACGCGCAAAGCTGCGGCGCGGTCAGGTACTTTATACCTATCTGCACCTTGCACCGGACCCGGAGCAGACAGCCGACCTGGTGAAATCCGGCGTCACCGCAATCGCGTATGAAACAGTCACCGGACAAGGCAATTCGCTGCCCCTGCTGCGACCGATGAGCCAGGTTGCAGGCCGCATGTCCATTCAGGCCGGCGCGACCGCGCTTGAAAAAGCGCACGGCGGACGTGGCGTGCTTCTGGGCGGTGTGCCGGGTGTCATGCCGGGCAAGGTTGCGATTATCGGCGGGGGCGTGGTGGGGTTCAATGCGGCGCAGATGGCCGTGGGGCTTGGCGCCGACGTAACGATCCTGGACGTCGACCCCGAACAGCTTGAACGGCTCGGTACGCATTTTGAAAGTCGCGCCAAGACACGGTTTGCAAACAAGGCAAATATTTTCGATTCCGTCTGTCAGGCAGATCTGGTGACCGGCGCGGTACTGATCCCGGGGGCTTCTGCTCCCAAGCTGGTCACGCGCGAGATGTTTTCTTCGATGAAGCCAGGCGCTGTGCTCGTCGATGTCGCAATCGATCAAGGCGGCTGCTTTGAGACGAGCCATCCCACCACCCATGCCGAGCCGACCTTTGTGGTCGATGGCATCGTGCATTATTGCGTCGCCAACATGCCGGGTGCCGTCGCACGCACCAGCACTTACGCGCTCAACAATGTCACCTTGCCGCATGCGTTGACGATTGCACAACTGGGCTGGAAAGCGGCCTTGCGGGCAGATCCGCATCTTGCTGCCGGCCTGAACGTTCATGACGGGCACGTCACCTACCGGGCAGTCGCAGACGAACTTGGTTATGAACACCTGCCGGTGGACCAGGCAATTTCCTGATCATCAGCGCTCACGAAGATGTGGTCGTTCACGCAAAAGCAAAACTTGTCGTGCACTACTCCATGCATGAATTGGCGACATCTTCCCACATTGCTGCTGATCTGCCTTGGATTTGCTTGCTTCTGGCTTACTCACGCCCCGGCACATGCTGCATCGGTTGCGCCATCATGCCGCAGTTACACCGACGCACCTGCGCAGGCGATACCGACGCCGCCAAGCGCCGCTGACTGGCAGTGCGGCCTGGGTACTCCCAACGCCGACCACACAACCAGCTGGCTGCGGTTCGACAGAGATGATCTTGCCGGCGCGCCGAATGCTACGCATCTTGTAACGCAGATCGGCAAGTTCGACCGCATCTGGCTGATTGCGGAACAGGCCAGTGGCGGCTTCCTCGTTCGCAGTTATGTAATGGACGACATCGAGTTGTTCGCCAACGGCCCACGGTTTGCCATAGCCCTTCCCGATCTTGGCACCGTCACGACATTGCTGGTGGCGATCGAGCGGCCATGGAACACAGGGATTGGCGCGCAAGCCGTGCTGCAGACCAGTGGCACTGCGGATCATCGGGACCTTGGCTGGTCATGGACGGTCATGCTGGCAAACGCGGCAATGTGCGGCCTGCTCCTGGTACCACTGTTCTACAATGCGGCTTTTTACATGGTGCTGCGACAAAAGTTCATCCTGTGGCACATCGTCATCATGCTGGGCATGCTTGGCTACCTGCTTTTTTCAAGCGGTCTGGTGAACCTGTTCGTCCCGCTTGACCTGCGGACACTGGCGTTCGTCATCCCCTTCATCTTTCTCGTCCCGCTGGTGGCGTCAGCAGCCTTTACGCTCTCCTATCTTGAGGCGGGTGCGATTTCTCCGGCGGTGCGCCGCCTGCTGTTCTGGACCATCGCGTTCACTTTTACATTGGTCACCATCGCCTGTCTGCCGGTGGAACCGCTGCGACCTTACGTAAAGCGGATTTACTACATCGGCTTCTTTCCCATGGTCGTTGTCTATCTCATTGTCTTTGCACAGGCAGTGCGACGTCGATCACGAGCGGTATGGTTCCAGATTGCAGCATGGACGCCTGTCATGATCATGGGCATGGAACGGATCATGCGTGGCGTGACCGGCTACACAGCCACCATCTGGCTGGATCAACTGTTCAACATAACCTTGATGCTGGAGGTGATGATTACCGCCATAGGCGTGGTCGATCGCTTCAACCGGTTGAGGCAGGAGCGGGATGGCATGACCAAACGCGTCGGCCTGCTGTCAACGCTGGTGGATCGTGATGAACTTACAGGAATTTTCAACCGTCGCGCTCTCGACCGGCGGTTCGACGAACTGCGCGCAGCCGGTTACGACGCCCTGGCCGTGATTGACCTCGACAACTTCAAGAAAGTGAATGACGAGAACGGCCACGACCTTGGCGACCGCGTCCTGCAAGAGGTTGCAACGGTTCTGTCAGACAGCAGCGACGCACTCGCCTTCCGCATGGGAGGGGAGGAGTTCATCGTGCTGTTCCGTGGCAAGGATGCCTGTGAACGAGCAGAACAGATGCGCGCCGCCATTCCCGCTGCTATGGAAAAAAACGTGCCGGGTCTCACCAGCCTTGTCACCGCAAGCATGGGCCTGGTCGAAAGCTCCGGTTTGCATGCGCTGTCCATGCGCCAACTTTATGCGCATGCCGACCGATTGATGTATCAGGCAAAGAATAACGGCCGCGACCGGCTGGTTTGCGGAACTGCCACCACAGCCCTTCCCGCAGGCATGCTGATGGACCGCCGCAATTCAGGCCTGGCACGCGGACGACGTCAGGAGGATCAGCCGATCGCCAGCTGAAACCTGTCCAGCGGCTGCGTCCCTGGCACGTGTGGCCAGGCACGTGTGAAAAGCAGCCGCTCAACCGGACGCCATGTCCATCTGGCACAGGATGAAGGCATATTCCTCTGCCACCTCGCGCAGCGAATCAAACCGGCCCGATTTGCCACCATGGCCTGCGCCCATATTGACCTTGAGCAGCAGATCATTATCGTCGGTTTTCATCTCGCGCAGCCGCGCCACCCATTTAGCCGGCTCCCAGTAGGTAACGCGCGGATCGTTGAGCCCTGCTGTCACCAGCATCGGCGGGTAATCCTGCTCCTGCACGTTATCATAGGGGCTATAACTGCGGATCAGCTCGAAAGCGGCGCGATCCTCGATCGGATTGCCCCATTCCGGCCATTCACCCGGCGTCAGCGGCAAGGATGCATCGAGCATGGTGTTCAACACGTCGACAAAAGGGACATGCGCCACCACCGCGCCCCAGATGTCGGGATCGGTATTGACCACTGCGCCCATCAGTTCGCCTCCTGCCGAACCTCCTGACGCAGTGACCCGGCCCATTGCGCCATAGCCAAGCGCGATGAGCCCCTTTGCCACATCGACGAAATCGGCAAACGCATTGGTCCGTTTGTCGAGCTTGCCATCGAGATACCAGCGCCGGCCAAGATCATCGCCGCCCCGAATATGCGCGATCGCATAGACAAAGCCGCGATCAACCAGACTGAGTCGCGTTGTCGAAAAGCCGGGCGGAATGGCCATGCCGTAAGCGCCGTAGCCATAGAGATGCAGCGGTGCGGAACCGTCGCGCGGCATGTCCGCCCGCATCAGCAACGAAACGGGCACCTTAGTCCCGTCACGTGCGGCAATCATCACGCGTTCCGTCCGGTAGAGCGCAGGATCGTACCCTGACGGTATCTCCTGAACCTTCAGCACCTCAAGCCGCTGATCCGCAATGTGGTAATCATAGACCGTGCCCGGCGTCACCATGGAATTGTACGAAAGGCGAAGCGTGTCGGTCGCCCACTCGGGATTGTCGCCCAGACTGGCGACAAAGCTTGCCTCCGGGAAGGCGATATCCTGCACCTGTCCGGCATCGTCGTAGGAGTGGATCGCAATCCGGTCGAGCCCGGCCCGGCGACCCTCCACCACGTAGTAATCGCGAAACAGGGCAAAGCCGGTGAGATAGAATTCGTCCGATCCCGCAATCAGCGTGGACCAGTCTGCCGGATCGTGAAGCGGCGCTGTTGCCAGCCGGAAGTTCTCATGTTGATCATTGGTGTGAACAAAGATCGTGTCACCGCGCACGTCCACGTCATATTCCACTCCCTTTTCCCGCGCCCGCACCAGCGTGGGTGTGGCCAGCGGATCGGCGGTGGGCAGCAGGTACACTTCGCTGGTTTCATGATCGCTGGTGGCGATGATCAACCAGTCCTCATTTGCAGAAAGGCCCGCGCCGACGCGGAACCCCTCATCATCCTCGTGAAGCAGCTCGACATCTTCTGTCGCCGGGCGTCCGAGCCAGTGGAGCCGGGCATTGTCGGTCCGCCAGTTCTCGTTGGCGAGCGAGTAGACGATGCCTGTATCGCCCTTGACCCAGACAAGGCTGCCCAATGTGCCGGCGATGGTGTCTGGCAAAGCCTCACCCGAATCCAGATCGAGAAAGCGCGCCTCATATCGCTCTGACCCGTCGGTATCGACTGCATACGCAAGCATTGTGCCATCCTGGCTGACGCTGAAGGCGCCGAGGCGGAAATAATCGTGTCCGCTGGCCAGAGCCTCCTCATCCAGGACAAGCTTCTTGCCCGCATCACCGTCACGGCCACTTGCAGCGGGCTTGCGCCACCATTGCTTGTATTGCGCGCCCTCTGTATATTCGACCCAGTAATACCAATTGCCGTCCTTCTGCGGCACGGAAGCATCCGCTTCCTTGATGCGGGCCCGCATCTCGTCGAACAAGGTGGCGACCAATGGCTCTGCTGACTTCATCCGCGTTTCGAACCAGCGGTTCTCCGCCTTGAGATGATCAAGGATCTGCGGGTCGGTGACCTTGGGGTAGCCTGCGTCGCGCAGCCAGGCATAATCATCGGTTACCTCGATGCCGTGATGCGTTACGCTTGCGCGGCGCTTCTCTGCAATCGGCGCCTCGGGCGGAGCAGCTTCGTGCAGCGGATTGGCCAGAGTCGGACTGGCTGGCGCTGGATTGGCCGGATTCGCGTCGGCTGGTGTCGGATCGGCGGGCTGATGGGTCAAGGCGGGTCTTTCTGTCAGAATCGGCAGATGCGGCAAGATCGGCAGGGTGCTGGAAAGCGCGGACCATCTCGCCTATGTTGGTGCATCTATGGCCGCGCAGGCCTGCCTGCAAGGCGCGCGAGCGAACTAAAGCCAAGGTAATGTCACAATGCTGATGCAAACCCACGAAGCCCGCCTTTCAGCCCTACGCGAAGAGCTGAAGCGCTGCGATCTCGACGGTTTTGTCGTACCGATCAGCGATGAGCACATGAGCGAATATGTCGGCGATTATGCACAGCGGCTGGCCTGGCTGACCGGTTTTGCCGGATCTGCGGGCAGCGCCATTGTCCTCCAGAACAAGGCGACCATGTTCGTGGATGGCCGTTATACGCTGCAGGTGCGCGATCAGGTCGACGGACGCCTGTGGGATTATGAAAGCGTACCGGCAACAGATCACGCCCGCTGGCTGGCCAAAAATGCAGGCAAGGGCGCACGCATCGGCTTTGACCCATGGCTCCATACGCGCAGCTGGGCTGACAAGGTGGGCACGGCGCTGGCCGAGGCAGGCGCAGAACTGGTTGCCGTCGACAGCAACCCTCTCGACGCTGTCTGGCAGGACCGACCACAACCTAGCGCCGCAAAGGCAGAGACTTACGACAACAGCCTGTCCGGACAGGCATCGGCAGACAAGCGCGAAGCCTTTGCCAGGGCGCTGAAGGAAAACCGCTGTGAAGCCGGTGTCGTGGCAGCGCTGGACAGCATTGCCTGGCTGCTGAACATTCGTGGCAGCGATGTTGCGCATACCCCGGTGGCATTGTCCTATGCGATCGTCCGCGATGACGGGACCGCGCAATTGTTCATCGCGCCCGCCAAGGTCAGCGGTGATCTGCGCGACCATCTGGGCAATCAGGTCACGCTACGCGACCGGGACGAGTTCGAGGCGGGACTTGCCGAACTCGGTGGCAAGCGTGTCGCGGTCGATCCCGACAGCGGCGTTGCGGCTATCTTTGCTGCACTCGAAGAGGCAGGTGCCACTCCTGTTGCCCTTGCCGATCCTGTCATGCTGCCAAAAGCCTTGAAAAACCCTGCTGAAGTGCAAGGGCATCGCGATGCGCAGGCACGTGACACGCAGGCAGTTTCACGCTTCTTGCGCTGGCTCGACGAAGAGGCACCCAAAGGCAGCATCGACGAATTGTCGGCCGCTGCCCGGCTCTATGAAGAGCGGGCGGCGAGCGGCGATCTGAAAGATATGTCGTTCGAAACCATTTCCGGCGCTGGCCCGAACGGCGCAAGCCCGCACTACCGGGTGACGCAGGAAACCAATCGCAGGCTTGAGCCCAACAGCGTCTATCTGGTGGACAGCGGCGGACAATATCCGGGCGGCACCACCGACATCACCCGCACGATCTGGATCGGCCCCGATGCTCCTCCTGCCTTGGTGAAGGACCGCTTCACCCGTGTGCTCAAAGGGCATATCGCGATCGACACTGCACTGTTTCCGCAAGGCACCAGCGGCGCGCAACTCGATAGCTTTGCCCGGCAGTTCCTCTGGCAGGCGGGTCTGGATTATGCACATGGCACCGGCCATGGCGTCGGCAGCTATCTGGGCGTGCACGAAGGACCGCAACGCATCGCTAAGCCGCGCGGTGGGCAGGCCGGAACCGATCAGGAACTGCATGCCGGCATGATCCTGTCGAACGAGCCGGGCTATTACAAAGCAGGTGAATACGGCATCCGCATCGAAAATCTCGTGCTGACGGTAAAGCGGGAGATTGCAGGCGCGGAGCTCGACATGCTGGGTTTCGATACGCTTACGTTCGTGCCGATCGACCGCAAGCTGGTCGATACCGCCCTCTTGTCCGCGCAGGAGCGGGAGTGGTTCAACAGCTACCACGCCCGCACCTTGGCGATTGCCCGGCAGAAACTTGATGGCGCCGATCTCGCCTGGGTAGAGCTGCAATGCGCGCGGGTCTGAGCTGAACAAGCTGCCCCAGCCGCGCTGAACTGTCGCAAATGCAGGATTGGCGGCAATGAATGCATCACCTTCATTCGCTCGCCACCTGCGGGCAGGGCATCGAACCACAGTGTGACTGAGCCTTTCATCCTCATTGACGATGCCCGGCCACGAACGGCGCAATCCAGTCGGCACGAACCGGTTGGCAGCAAACCAGCTGGCGCAGCAATGGCGCGGCTCTACCGGCAGCCGCGATGCACCATCATGGCGGCCACCAATGCCGAGGTTCCCGCTGCCTTGGCGCAGATCGCAGCAGCACTGGAGGATGGCTGCCATGTCGCCGGCATGTTCGGCTATGAACTCGGCGCCGCGCTGGAGGCGAGCCTTCCTGCGGCCATCGGTCAGGCCGGGCCGCTGATCCGGGTGGGAGTCTTTGACAGCTTCGAAGCCATTGCGGGAGATGACGTGCCCGGCTGGCTCGACAGGCAAGCCAACATGGCAGACGGTCCGCCAATGCTGTCACCGCTGCTGCCAAACCTGACCCAGGCACGCTACGCCCATAGATTTGCCGAATTGCAGGAGCGGATTGTTGCTGGCGACATCTACCAAGTCAATTACACCTTTGCGCTGCAAGGTCGCTGGCTGGGCGACGCGCTTTGCCTTTACGCCCTGCTGCGGCCGCGTGCTGCAGCAGGTCATGGCGCCATCCTGTTCGATGGTGAGGATTGGGTGCTCAGCTTTTCGCCCGAGCTGTTCTTTGCGCTATCCGAGGGGCAGGTAACATTGCGCCCGATGAAAGGCACCCGACCGCGCGGCACGGATCCGCTGCTTGATGCACAGCTTGCCGCGCAGCTAGCCAGCAGCGGCAAGGATCGCGCGGAAAACCTGATGATCACCGATCTCATGCGCAACGACATCAGCCGTGTCGCCAAAGCAGGCAGCGTGAGGGTCGAAAAGGCTTTCGCGGTGGAAACCTATCCCACCGTGCACCAGCTGGTCACCACCATCGAAGCGCAGCTCGACAAGGGGACAGGTGCTCTTGAGATCCTAGGTGCGTTGTTTCCTTGTGGTTCAGTGACCGGCGCGCCCAAGATCCGCGCTATGCAATTGATCGCAGCAGCAGAACCGCAACCGCGTGGCGTCTACTGCGGAGCAATCGGCTATCTCGAGCCTGGCGGCAATGCTGCGTTCAACGTGGCGATCCGTACGCTTCTGCTCCAATCCAACGGGTGCGCCACACTCGGCGTGGGGTCTGCGATCGTGAACGATTCGCAAGCCGGTGATGAATGGGACGAATGCCTCGTGAAGGGCCTGTTCGCCGCACAAGCGACGCCGGCGTTCAGTCTCATCGAGACGATGTTCGTCGATCCTGCGCACGGTATTGCGCTGCTCGACCTGCATCTGGCGCGGCTGAGCAGAAGCGCTGATCAGCTTGGTTTTGCCTGCGACATGCCGGCCCTGCGCCGTGCTTTGCTGGACTTTTCAGATCATTGCGAGGAGCGGACGCGCCTGCGCCTCCTGCTTGACACAACCGGTCGTTGGCAGATCGAACCTGCAAGCATGCCTGCCGTGCTGCAGGAGCCGGTGCCTGTCTGCCTTCAGCCGCTTGGCGTGTCGCCCGGTGACTGGCGTCTGGCACACAAGACGACGCTGCGTGATTTCTACGACGATGCCAGACAAGCGGCGCAGGCGGCAGGCGCAACAGAAGCCGCGCTGGTGCGGGAAGACGGCCTGCTGACTGAAGGCAGCTTTACCAACATCTTTGTCGAGCGCGGCGGCAGGCTGCTTACCCCGCCCGCGACGCTGGGCCTGTTGCCGGGAGTCATGCGTCAGCAATTGCTCGACGAAGGCATAGCCCAGGAAGCGGAGCTGACCGCAGCCGATCTTGCCCAGGGGTTTTTTCTTGCCAACGCGTTGCGCGGCGTGATGAAGGCTCGTCTGATATGAACCCGCCTCTGCTTTCCACCGCCATTGGCCGCATCGCGCCATCGCCAACTGCCGCGATGACCGATCGGGCCACGCAGTTGCGCCAAGCGGGCCGCGATGTCGTTTCACTGTCGGTAGGCGAGCCTGACCTTGCCACTCCGGCGCATGTTGTGGCTGCGGTCAAGCAGGCGCTTGATCAAGGACAGACCAATTATACGCCTGTTGGCGGCACTGCAGCGATGAAGCGCGCAGCCATGCTTCATTTTCGCCGCGACCTTGGCATTGCCACAGGTTACGACAATGTCACGGTCAGCGCCGGCGGCAAGCAGGCAATTTTCCATGCCCTCATGGCAACACTCGATCCTGGTGACGAAGTGCTGATCCCTGCACCCTGGTGGGTCAGCTACCCTGAAATTGTCGCTTTTGCCGGCGGCAGAGTCGTGCCAATGCGAACTGGTGCTCAGGATGGCTTCCGGATCGATCCTGAGCAATTGGCACGCGCGATTACCCCGCGCAGCCGGTGGCTTCTCCTGAACAGCCCCGCAAATCCGACCGGCGCGGTTTACAGCACGCAGGATCTGTCGATGCTGGCAAAAATCATTGAAGACCATCCCCGGCTGCTGGTGATGAGCGACGATATCTATGCGCCCTGGCGCTACGATGAAATGCCGCACGCAACCCTTGCCGCGTTGCGCCCTGACCTCGCAGACCGGATCCTGACCGTATCGGGCGTGTCCAAAAGCCATGCGATGACCGGGTTTCGCATAGGTGTAGCCGCCGGACCGGAATGGCTGATCCGGGCGATGGAAAGCCTGCAGTCCCACTCAAGCGGCAACCCGTGCTCCATCAGTCAGGCAGGCGCAGTGGCAGCTTTCGAAGGCTCGCAGGACTTCCTGCGGGAATGGCGCGACATTTACCACCGCCGTCGTGACCGCGTGGTGCAGCAGGTGAACGCGACAGACGGACTTGCCACGCCGGCTCCTGCAGGCGCATTCTATTGCCTCGTTGATGCTGCGCTGCATGTGGGTGCAGGCCGACGCTGGTCTGATGATCAGGCGTTGGCCCTCCACCTGCTCGACCATGGCGTGGCGGTGGTGCCGGCGTCCGCCTTTGGCGCGGCGCATTGCGGGCTGTCGGGCTTTCGCATAAGCTTTGCCGCCGACGAAGCGCTTATGGACGAAGCGCTTGCCCGTATCGCATCTGCGCTGGAGCAGCCATGAGTGGACCTGACATCCTGTTCGAGGACGGCGAAGCGCTCGTCATCGACAAGCCAGCCGGTCTGCCCGTGGACAGGCCGCGCGCGGGCGGCGCGTCATTGGCAGATCGGCTCGACCTGCTGAGGCTGGGCTTTGTCCGCGCGCCGGTGGCGGTGCACAGGCTTGATACCGACACCTCGGGCTGTCTGCTGCTGGCGCGCAATCCGAAGGCTTTGCGGCGCTTTTCCCGCGCCTTCGAAGAGCGGCAGGTCGAGAAGATATATCTGGGCATCGTTGCAGGACATCTGGAGGAGGACAGCGGTGACATCATGCTGTCACTTGCCAAGATCAGCAGCGAACGCGCAGGATGGCGCATGATCGTGGCCAAAAGCGGCAAGCCTGCCCGGACGGTCTGGCGCCGGCTTGCCGTCAAGGATGGTTTGACGCTGGTGGAGTTTCGCCCGGAAACAGGGCGCACGCATCAGATCCGTGTGCATGCCGAACACGGCCTCGGTTCGGCCTTGTTGGGCGATCCGGTTTATGGCGCCAGTCTGGGGAGCACCGATCAGCGCGCAGCGCGCACGATGCTGCATGCAAGTGCGCTGCGCGTGAAGCGGGACGGCAAACCCGATATAGCCGCGCTGGCGCCTTTCCCTGCTGATTTTGCCCGGCTCGGCTTTGCTGCGCCACCGCCTGCCTGGTGATGGAAGACGACACCCTGCTCGATCGGGCGCATGCGCTGGCACAGGAACGCTTCATCGCCGCTTCCGGCCCGGGCGGTCAGAATGTGAACAAGGTGGCTACCGCAGTCCAGTTGCGCGTGAATATCTATGCGCTGCGGCTGCCACCGCCAGTGTTCGCCCGTTTGAAGACGCTTGCCGGCAGCCGGCTTACACAAGGCGGCGAACTGTTGATCGATGCACGCCGCCACCGCACGCAGGAGGCGAACCGCGCCGATGCGCGCGCGCGATTGAGCGCACTTCTCGAAGAAGCGCAGACCTTGCCGCGACGCCGCGCCAAGACGCGTGTGAACCGGATCGGCAAGGTGCAGCGAATCAAGGGCAAGAAGGAGCGCGGCGTCATCAAGGCCGCCCGCGGGCGCGTCACACGCTGGGACTGATCCGCACCGATACCTATTCGCCCTGCGGCTGATTCGCGCCGCCTCTGTCTGCTTGTGCGTCCTCATCCCGCTCTTGCGGCAGCATTTCGGCAGCGTCGGCGAGAAATTGAGCCTCATCCTCTGCCGAGATGGCAGGCGACGCATCCCGCCCGCCGCAGCCTGTCAGAACCGCTGCGGCCAGGAAGGGTGCGACCAATGCCAGACTCCGGCGACCGGCGATGTGCTGCGAACGCTTCACGCGCCAGGAACCAGGCTGATGCGGATTATTCCACATCCTCGTTCATGGCAGCGGTAAGATCATCTGCAGCAGCGGCCGCGTCATCCGCCATGGTCTCTGCAGGAGCAGGTGGCACAACGCCGTCATCGACTGCAGAAGTGCCCATTTCCTGGTTCAGCGTTGGCTCGACAACCGGATCGGCATCCATGCCCGGCTGCATCATCACCTCTTCGGCCGGCATTTCAACCGTATCGGCCTCTGCCGGAGCATTTGCATCATCTGAGGACCCGCAGGCCGTAACGGCAAACAAGGACAGGCTGGCAACCGCGGCAAGGGCAAGTTTCTTTGTCATCATCTGATCCTTTGTGGAACATGCTTCAGAGGCGCCCCTAATCGGTTCGGCCTGTCGTCGCAATGATTGCCAACATATAAAGAATCCTTTATATGCGTTTGCACCATGACACTGGCCGAACTTCTTCGTGCGCTTGACGACCCGACCCGGCTGCGGCTTTTGCGGCTGCTGTCGCGCATGGAACTGGCGGTCGGGGAGATCGCCGAAGTGCTGGAGCAAAGCCAGCCACGCATTTCCCGGCACATCCGTATCCTGACTGAAGCGGGTCTGGTGGCAAAGCGCAAGGAAGGCAATTGGGTCTTCCTGCGCAGCCGGCTGAACACAGGCATGCACGAGCGGCCCACTACCAGTTCGTCGGGCGATCAATCGGGCGCCGATCGGGCCGGTGCCCGGCAAGATGCTCATGATGGCATCCCGCCGGCCGCATCGCTCCATGATACACCTGCGATGTTGCGCGCAGTCGATCGCCTGCTGGCAGCGGCAGAGCGCGAAGACAGCCAGTTTGCGTTCGATTGCAAGACAGATCGCGACCGTTTGAACACGGTTCGCGCAACGCGGGAAACCAGCGCAGCGCGGTATTTTGCGCATCATGCGGCCGAATGGGACAGCCTGCGCAGCCTCCATATTGCCGAAGGCGCTGTAGAAGCGGAGCTTGCGCGCCTGCTGTGCGTGACAGAGCGCGCAGCAGGCACCACGCCGCTTGGCGACCTGCTCGATATCGGCACTGGAACAGGTCGCATGGCAGAACTTTTCCTGCCCTCCTCCGCTCACGTGGCCGCAATCGACAAGAGCCCGGAGATGCTGCGCATCGCCCGCGTCCGCCTGCAGCAGGTGCCGCCATCGCGGCTGGCCTTGCTGCAGGGCGACTTTCGGGCGCTGCCGTTCACCCCGATGCGGTTCGACACCGTGCTCCTGCATCTGGTGCTGCATTATGCGCAGGATCCCGAAACGGTGCTTGCCGAGGCTGCCCGTGTCACCCGCACCGGCGGGCGCATAGCCATTGTCGATTTTGCTGCCCACTCGCGGGAGGAACTGCGGGAACGTCACGCGCACGCCCGATTGGGCTTCACTGATGCACAGATGCAGACGCTGCTGACGAACGCGGGTTTTTGCCCGGATGCCGACAGTGCGCTTGCCGGCCATGAACTTACCGTCCGTATCTGGATCGCCACGCGCCGCCCTACGGTGCACACCATTGCGCCTATGGGCGAAGATGACAGGAAAGCTGCCGCAAGATGACCCAATCCATCGACATCGACCGGATCGCGCCTGACGGAGCGCCGCTGTTCGCCTCGCTTCCGGGCGATATTGCTGTCTCGTTCGAATTCTTTCCGCCCAAGACTGAAAGGATGGAACAGCAATTGTGGGAAGCGGTTGAAAAACTCGCTCCCCTGTCGCCCGAATTTGTGTCGGTGACTTATGGCGCGGGTGGATCGACGCGCGAACGCACCCACGCAACGGTCGCGCGGATCATTACGGATGCGCAATTGCCCGCGGCCGCACATCTGACCTGCGTCGAAGCCAGCAAGGATGAAATCCGCCAGGTCGCCGAACAATACTGGGAAGCGGGCGTACGCCACATCGTGGCCCTTCGCGGCGACCCCACCACACCGGGTGGCCGGTTCCAGCCGCATCCGCAGGGCCATGCCAGCGCGGCTGAACTTGTGCAGGCATTGAAAGCCATTGCACCCTTCGAGATATCCGTTGCCGCTTATCCCGAAATCCATCCCGAGGCGCACAGTGCGCAAAGCGACATGGACAATCTGAAACGCAAGCTTGATGCAGGGGCGGATCGGGCGATTACCCAATTCTTCTTTCGTCCAGAGGCGTTCCTGTCATTTCGCGACCGGCTTGCCGCAGCGGGGATCGACACGCCGCTCGTGCCCGGCATCCTGCCGGTGTCCAACGTGGCGCAGACCCGCAAATTTGCCGCGCTGTGCGGTGCGGATATCCCGGCCTGGATGGATCATCTGTTCGAAGGGCTCGACGAGCGGCCAGCCGAGCGCAAGCTGGTCGCCGCCACCATTGCAGCCGAGTTCTGCCGCAGGCTGTATGCAGGCGGGGTGCGCGACTTTCATTTCTACACGCTTAATCGTGCCGATCTGAGCTATGCCATCTGTCATATGCTTGGGCGCCGGCCGCTCGCTCGCGCCGCGCAGGAGCAGGCAGCATGAGCATCGCCCCTTCCGCCGCCCGTGCCGCATTCGAAAGCGAAGCAGCGCAGCGCATTCTCATCATGGATGGCGCTTTCGGCACGCAGATCCAGAACCGCAAGCTGGTCGAGGCCGATTACATGGGCGACCTTGGGCTTTCCCACGATGCCAAGGGCAACAATGACATTCTCGCCCTGACGCGCCCCGAAGTGCCTGAAGCCATCCACCGCGCCTATTTCGATGCCGGCGCCGATATTGCCAGCACCAACACCTTCAGCGCCAACCGCATCAGCCAGGCCGATTACGCCGCGGAACATCTGATCGAGGCGATCAATCACGCCAGCGCACAGCTTGCCCGCCGCGTTGCAGATGAGTTTTCTGCCCGTGATGGACGCCCGCGTTTCGTGGCCGGCGCGATCGGTCCGACGAACAAGACGCTGTCCCTATCCCCGGACGTGAACGATCCCGGTTTTCGCGAGATCGACTTCGACTTCCTCGTCGATGTCTACGCCGAGCAGGCGACGGCGCTGATTGAAGGCGGCGCGGATTTTATCCTCATCGAGACGATCTTCGATACGCTCAATGCGAAGGCCGGCATAATGGCCGTGCGGCAGGTGGAACGCAGGCTGGCTCGCGAAATCCCGATCATGCTGTCGATGACGCTGACGGATCTTTCCGGGCGCAATCTGTCGGGCCATACGGTCGAGGCGTTCTGGTATGCGGTGCGCCATGCCCGACCGCTGACCGTGGGCCTCAATTGCAGCTTCGGCGCGACGCAGTTGCGCCCGCACGTGAGGACACTGGCTGAAATCGCGGACACTGCCATCATGGTCTATCCCAATGCCGGGCTGCCCAACGAGCTTGGCGAATATGATGAACCACCGCATGCCACTGCGGGGTTCGTGCGCGAATGGGCAGAAGCAGGGCAGGTCAACGTGCTTGGTGGATGCTGCGGTTCGGGGCCTGAACACATTGCCGCCATGGCAGAAGCAGTACGCGACCTGCGGCCCCGCCCTCTTCCCAAGCTTGCGGTCGAAACACGGCTGGCGGGGCTTGAACCCTTCATCATGGCTGCCTGAGCCGGAATAGAAGACAATGTCACAGATAAACAGTTCGCGCTTTGTCAATATCGGCGAACGCACCAATGTCACCGGCTCCGCCCGGTTCAAGAAGCTGGTCCTTGCCGGCGATTACACCGCCGCGGTCGAAGTCGCCCGCAGCCAGGTGGAGAATGGCGCGCAGATCATTGACGTCAACATGGATGAAGGTCTGCTCGACGCGGTCGAGGCCATGACGGTCTTCCTGAAGCTCATCGCGGCGGAACCGGACATCGCGCGGGTGCCGGTGATGATCGACAGTTCCAAGTTCGCCGTCATCGAGGCGGGGCTGAAATGCGTGTCGGGAAAGCCGATCGTCAATTCCATTTCCATGAAGGAAGGCGAGGAGCAGTTCCTGGAGCAGGCGCGGATCTGCATGGATTATGGCGCGGCGGTCGTCGTCATGGCATTCGACGAGGTGGGACAGGCCGACACCCGCGCTCGGAAGGTTGAAATCTGCCAGCGGGCCTATGCGCTGCTGACCCGAAACGGCTTTCCGGCCGAGGACATCATCTTTGATCCCAACATCTTCGCCGTGGCGACCGGGATCGAGGAGCATGACCGCTATGCGCTCGATTTCCTGGAGGCGGTGAAAGAGATCAAGGCGACCTGCCCGCATGTCCACATCAGCGGCGGCCTGTCCAATCTGTCGTTCAGTTTCCGCGGCAATGAAACCGTGCGCCGCGCGATGCATTCGGTGTTCCTCTATCACGCCATTCCGGCCGGGCTCGACATGGCGATCGTCAATGCCGGGCAGCTCGACGTGTATGATCAGATTGATCCGGTGCTGCGCGATGCATGCGAGGATGTGATCCTCAACCGCCCGGTGGACGGCGATTTGTCCGCGACCGAGCGACTGATCGCGCTTGCCGAAAGTTACAAGGGCACTTCGCCCGAGGCGGAAAAGCAGGCGGCGGAATGGCGCGGCTGGCCGGTGGCGAAACGGCTTGAACATGCATTGGTCAAGGGGATCGACGCGCATGTCGTCGACGACACCGAATTGCTGCGAACGGCAACGGCAGAGGCCGGCGGGCGCCCGATCGAGGTCATCGAAGGCCCGTTGATGGACGGCATGAATGTTGTTGGCGATTTGTTCGGCAGCGGCAAGATGTTCCTGCCGCAAGTGGTGAAATCGGCCCGCGTGATGAAAAAGGCCGTCGCCCACCTCATCCCTTATATCGAGGCGGAAAAGCAGCCGGGTGCACGCGCCAAGGGGCGGATCATCATGGCGACCGTCAAGGGCGACGTGCATGACATTGGCAAGAACATCGTCGGCGTGGTCCTGCAATGCAATGGCTACGAGGTGATCGACATGGGGGTGATGGTGCCCTGGTCCGACATTCTGGCCAAGGCAGTGGAAGCCGACGCCGACATGATCGGTCTGTCGGGGCTTATCACGCCATCATTGGACGAGATGGTAACCGTGGCCGAGGAAATGGCGCGAGCCGAAATGACCATGCCCCTGCTGATCGGCGGGGCCACCACCAGCAAGGTCCATACCGCCTTGCGCATCGATCCTGCCTATCAAGGGCCAGTGATCCATGTCCTCGACGCCAGCCGGGCAGTCGGCGTCGCCTCGCAATTGCTGTCGGATACGCAGCGCGACCCGTTCGTCGCGGACACGGCGGGCGAGTATGAAAAAATCCGCACGACGCGCGCCAACAAGGGGCAGAGCGCCTTGCTGCCGCTGGCAGAGGCACGGGAGAACGCTTTTGCGGCGGACATGGCAGACAAGGCCCCCGCCCCTGCCGACCCGGGCCTGCACGTGTTCGATGAGTGGGATCTGGCGGATCTGGTCGAGACATTCGACTGGGTGCCGTTTTTCCGTGCCTGGGAGCTTGCCGGCACCTATCCTGCCATTCTGCAGGACGAAATTGTCGGTGAAAGCGCCCGCGCGCTGTTCGATGATGCACAAGCCATGTTGCGCAGCATAATCGATGAGAAATGGTTTACCGCAAGAGGTGTCTGCAGCTTCTGGCCATGCCGGCGTGACGGCGATGACGTGCTGCTCGACGACGGCACGCGCATTCCGTTCCTGCGCCAGCAGGTGAAGAAATCGCGTGACCGGGCCAATTTCTGTCTGGCCGATTTTATCGATCCGGCAGGTGACTGGCTCGGCGGTTTTGCGGTTGCAATCCATGGTATCGAACCGCACATCGCGCGCTTCAAGGCGGATCATGACGATTATTCCGATATCCTGCTCAAAGCCCTTGCCGACCGGTTCGCAGAAGCTTTTGCCGAGCGGCTGCACCAGCACGTGCGCACCACCCTGTGGGGTTATGCACCCGGCGAGCAACTGACCAATGAAGCGCTGATAAAAGAGCAATATCGTGGAATCCGCCCGGCGCCGGGGTATCCCGCCTGCCCCGACCACAGTTTGAAGCCTATCCTGTTCAATCTGTTGCAGGCACAGGAGCGGATCGGTGTCACGCTTACAGAAAGCCAGGCCATGCTGCCCACCGCGGCGGTAAGCGGGTTCTACTTCGCGCACCCCGAAAGCCAGTATTTCGGCGTTGCGCGCGTTGGTCCTGATCAGCTGGAGGATTATGCAGGCCGGCGTGGAGTGGATCTGCCAACGGCAGAACGCTGGCTGCGCCCCAATCTGGATTGATGCGATTCAACTTTCATTTAACAGACTGCCAACATGAAAACCGGATTAAAGCATGACGGCGTGACTAAGATCTCCGCGTGGGCATTGACAACACGCCTGCTCCTTGGCTAACGGCTGCATCCTACCTCAAAGGTTGGCCGCAAAGCCGCATTTGAAATCTGTGCCCAGATGGCGGAATTGGTAGACGCACCAGCTTCAGGTGCTGGCGCTCGCAAGGGCGTGGAGGTTCGAGTCCTCTTCTGGGCACCATTTCAGCGTTCAGCGATGTCCAAGCATATTGCATAAATGGCGGATTTCTGCCATTTTTTCTCCGGTCCTGGTGATTGGAGTCCCATTTTGTTCCACTGTGTTTTGCATCGACTGGGGGCCTCAATGGGGGCTCATTTTGGCGAATGTATGTTCGCGAATCTGAGCGAGGCCCCCAGATGCCTCTGACGACTCAGCAGGTTCGCGGGTTCAAGCCGCAGGAAAAGCCTTACAAGAAGGGCGATGAGAGAGGCCTGTACCTCCTCGTGAAGCCGAATGGCTCAAAGCTCTGGCATCTCAAGTATCGCTTCGGCGGCAGGGAAAAGAAGATGCCGATTGGCGCTTTCCCGGAAGTCGGCCTGGCGCAGGCGCGTCACGAAAGGGATCGCGCGCGCTTGGCAATAGCGGATGGCATCGACCCGATGCGGGAACGCAAACGTGAGAAAGCGCAGATCAAACTCGGTGCAGAAAACACGTTCGCATCTGTGGCGCAGACCTACATCGAGGAAAAGATGGTCCGGGAGGGGCGGGCCGAGGCGACACTTCGAAAGGCACGCTGGTTTCTTGATCTGCTCAAGCCTGCCGTAGGAAACATGCCGCTCAATGATGTTGATCCGCAGCTGATGCTGGCGGCGCTCAAGAAGCTGGAGGCGAAAGGCAATCTGGAGACGGCGAAGAAGTGCCGGTCGTTTGCAAGCCGGGTATTCCGGTTCGGAGCGGCCATGGGACTTTGCGAGACTGATCCGACCTCAATCCTGAAAGGCGCGCTTGTTTCGCCAAAGGCCCGGCATTACGCGGCGATCCTCGAACCTGAGAAGCTGGGTCAACTGCTCCGCGCGATCGATGGTTACGAATGTTACCCGGTTACGAAGCTCGCGTTGCAAATCGCGCCTCACATTTTCGTGCGGCCAGGCGAACTCCGTCACGGTGAATGGGAGGAGATCGACTGGGACAAAGCCACCTGGACGATTCCGGAAGGCAAGATGAAGGCTCGCCGCACGCATGTGGTGCCGTTGTCTCGACAGGTCTTGGAACTGTTTCGTGAGCTCAAGTCGATTTCCGGCGGGAAGGGATACATTTTTCCGGCCTTTCACACCCGGCAACGGCCCATGAGCGAGAACACGATTAACGCGGCCTTCCGCCGCATGGGTTTCACCAAGGACGAAGTGACGGCGCACGGTTTGCGTTCAACGGCATCCACGATGCTCAACGAAAGCGGCTTGTGGCATCCAGATGCCATCGAGCGGGCGCTCGCCCATGGCGACAGCAATGCAATCCGGGGCGTCTATAATCGCGGGAACTACTGGGATGAGCGCGTCAAGATGGCTCAGTGGTGGAGCGATAATCTGGACAGGCTTCGAGAAGGTTAGATAAGCCGCTACTGCCGCGTTGATTAGCGGGTACCTGATTTGACCCTGCTTAGCCGTCGCTTGTCTTACAATATACTGAGCCCAAGATCTTACGTCCGTTCAACCGGCGGCGGGAGCGGTCTCGTATTCGACATCTTTTTGCTGATTATCAGCCGGCCCAATGGGTCCAACAAAGGGTGGCAGCTGCACTTCTGCAATCTTTCCGAATGACAATCCGTCAGCCTTGTCCGTGACGGATCGACAGCCCGACAAATTTTCCGGATGCGGCTTACTCGCAGTAAATTTGATCTGCGTCCTCAGATGCTCAAGTAGCACTCGACCCAGATTTACAGGAACGGCGTTGCCGATCTGGCTACCAGCAGCGATCAGCCCGCCAGTAAAGATGAATGAATCTGGAAAAGTCTGGATTCTGGCTGCCTGCCGGAGTGTAATACCGTGATTCTCCACTGGATGAACAAAGCGACCTTTCGACGGATTAATACACGCAGTGGTCATCGTGGGCGCGGGCTTTGCCGGATCGATTCGCCCATAGACATCGTTATGCCCGTCATGACCTTGGTGACACTCCAGCACACGCCCTGACTGATGGCGGCTTCCGCCGTTGGCGGGTGTACGGGCGAACGCGGCGACGAGCTCGGCGCTGTGGTTCATGTGCAGATCGTTCGGATCACCTGCAGCGGCGGGTAAAAAGGCAGTGTTGCAATCTCGCCAAGGCAAAAGGCCATTTTCCCCATTTGGAGCATGGGTCGGCAGAGGTGGCCACGAAAGGTCTCTCTGTACGGCATCCGGCGTGACACCTAGGATGAACACGCGGCGGCGACGTTGGGGGACACCGTGGTTGCGGGCGTCGAGCACTATTGGCTCCAGCATACGGTATCCGGCAGCCCTACCCTCGTCGTAGAAGCGGGCGAGGGCCGCATCGTGCCGCGGCCACAGCATTCCAGGCACATTTTCCATAAGGAAAGCGCGCGGCTCGAAAGCTCTGACGAAGTCAAAATAGGTGTGGATGAGGTCGTTGCGCTGATCGCTCACCCCGGCATCCTTCAGACGATGACTTGAGAAGCCCTGACAAGGCGGGCCGCCCAACATCAGGTGAACTGGACCACGCCTTTTCAGTGTCTGCCGGGCAAGGAGGCAAGGATCGAGCTTCCGGATATCAGCCTCGATGAGCCTCGTGGCCCGACGGCCACGCACCAAGTTTCGGCGATAGGTAGCGGCAGCATGGCGATCATGTTCGATCGCTAGCGACACCTCAAAACCTGCCTGCTGCGCGGCTAGGGAAAAACCACCAGCGCCAGCAAACAGATCGACACACCTCAGTGCAGGAAGTTCCCGCTTTCCAATCGTACTACCCCCTTGTCCGACCGTTAACGACACGAACCCCTAACATTGGTGGAAATTATGGGCTTTGTCGAGCATCATAGGGCACTGGTTGGGTTTAGGCTACGCTCCACTATGTAGTAGCGGGTGGCAGTGACACCCTTGGTAAAACGCGGTTGGTCGAAAGCCTCCGGCTTTACGTACCACACTTGGCTGACGGGCAACGCCGCAGCTACGATGGCCGCAGCGGTCGCCTGCATCTTGTTGCCTGTTAAACCTATCTCATAATCAAGGCCGCCATGCACAAACCAGCCCTCATGCTGGCGGGCGAGTATCTCCACGAGCTCGGCAAGATTTCCAGCATCGGCGGATACGACAATTCCACCTGGAGTATCCTCCAGCGCAACTCGCGCTGCAATCCCGCCAACTTGCGCGCGAGATGTTGCCGCCGCATCCGTAATGATTTGGACCGCGTCATATTCTCTTTCAGCGGCAAGGTGCAGCAGCCGTTCATGACGAGGTGATGCGAATGCTGACAATGCACGAAGTCTCGTTCCGTCTGTTTCAGCCTCAAGGAGAGGCACGGATTGATAGGGCCCACTCTCACCCGTCAGCACGTTCCGCAGTTCGGTCAGCAGCAGATGATGGTCCGAGGCTCCATATGCCTCTAGGACTACGCGCAGGTCATCCTCGAGGGGATAATATTCCGCGGCACCCGTGTAGGCTACGACCAGACCGTGTGGAGAACGAAGCCCTGCCCGAACCGCACTAAAAAGCGCTGGTTTTGCGAGGCCGGTGACATCGACCAGTGTACGACCAGCCAAGGACGGGCCGGATCCCGCGACAAACGCGGAATATGAGACTTCCTCAAGGTCAATTCCGTAATCGGATGCCATCTCGCGCATGGTGTCACCATGTCCCGGATTCTCATAAGCTATGGCAATTATGCGCGACGGTCGCATGATCGCTAGTGTGCGAGACAAAGACTCGCGGGTCCTGTCCTCGAATCCTAGGCCGGTTATGAGATCGTCCACCTGCAGATTGGCAAGTCCATCCGTATCAATCTCCCGGACGGCTGGCGCTGGCGGAAGAATTATGGGGACTACGTCGTCAGCTGGCGCGACAGGACTATCCGGGAGGCTTTCCAAGAAGTTCATCTGTCGGCCTAATGAAACTTCCTCTGCGAGATGGGCCGAGAGATGTCGCGGTTCTTCTACTTGCGGCTCTTCCTCCGATTCCGCTTGGTCGCTGCTGCTTTCTGGACCAGCTGTGGAAAGATTGCGTAGTAGCACCTCCTTTCCTGAACCCGGTTCTTCGAGCCATCGTTCGAGATCCTCGCCGGAGAGCTCGAATCTGTCCCGGTCGGAAAGGCCAATGAAGTTCGCGAGGCCGTAGATTTTCCTGAACGTAAGTTTGAACTGCTGAACCGGGTCCGAATCATGCGTTTTGGTTCGAGCGGTGCCTCCGGTGAACACAAAGACACCAGCGTCCACCAGCTCACGCAGCCTGCTCATTTGCTCCTGCATCTTCCCTGCTGTCACCCGGACGTACAGAGAAGTATACTGGCGGATTCGGCCAGTGGGCTTCCCTCGACCGGACTCCATCAACAGTTGGTGGGATGCCTCGGCAAACTGCAGTGCGACCAGTTTCAAATCGCTACCGCGGCGGTCGAGGCTGTATAGGTGGCGCGCACAGAAATCTTGGAAGACCTCGTGTTGCCGTTCCGGCTGAACGGGAAGCGCGAGCTTCCTGCCCGTTAGGATTTCCTGATAGATTTGGATCACGGCACCGATGTCTCCGACGCAGACACCTGCCAGTGCCCGAAGGCCGTGATACAGGCGTTTGCGTTCGCGGGATCGGGTCTGCGTTTCGGCGATAGTTCGCGCAATGGATTCGAGATCAGTATCTCCGAGGACATCTGCGGAACTTTGCCCGGGGTGCCCTGGAAAAAGCCGTGCGCGCGCATCGAGGATTTGTGTAACGAACGTTTTGCCGCTTCGAGCCTTGAGCCGAGTTTGAACCTCCGCACCTAGATCGAATGTGGTGAAGTCCCGGCCTGCTGCAGCCGGATGCACCTGGCCCGGGGACTTAAGACTCAGAAAAATGGTCTGCGCCTCCGACGTCAGCTTGAAAGCACAGAGGGGATGCTGGAAAAGCAGTGCGGAGAGCAGATCCTCGATGCGATCAGGATCTAGGTAGCGCGTTGAGACGTCATCCAGTAGGAAGAGAATTTGGGACTCGTTCCAGATTGGAGCAGCCCGCCGGATTGCCTCTGCAAGTAGTGGGAAAGCCGTATTCGGGTTCGTAGCTAGCCGAAGTCCTGAGTCGCTGCGGCTTACGCGAATTAGCAGATCACTGAGGCAACGTTCGAGCTGCTCTACGGTCGATGGCTGCGGTAGACTTGGTCGTGGTGTGAGAGATTCGGACACCGCGTGAAGCAGGCCTAATCCTGCATTAAGTGCCAAGGCGTGACCATCAAGGTCCTGCAGGTGCGCCATAGCGCGCGCTGCCTGCACTGCATAGGCGACCAGAAGTCTTGCAAAGAGTTCCTCAGTCGAAGGCCGGTCGGCTTTTGGGTCAACCGGAATAAGTCGTTGCGCGGAAACAAAGAGTCCGATGTAACCGTCCTCTGTCACCCTCTTGAGTGCGTCGGCATCCTCTTCCTTCGGAAGAACTGTAGCGCGAGCATGAAACTGCAGTGAATGCAGCAGCATCGTCTTTCCGCACCCTCTCATTCCGGTCATTACAAGAGGGCCGGGCGAGCTGACCTTCTTCAGCCAGGCGCCATCGGGATCAACGATTAGCTGTGGCACATACCACGCGTTAAGCGTCTGGGCGTTGTAGGATTCCGCAAACGTCCGCAGTACCGTCTGATTTCGCCACGGACGCCAAGCCTCCGCCGTGCGATGATACTGTTCTCTAATCTCCGCAATGACGTCGGCAGCTGACGGCGTCCGCTGATTGACGGTCGCTGCAGCTAAGCCTTGCGCGATTCCGTGCAGTTTCAGACCCACTCGCTTGTCTAGGTCGGGTGCTGTATCGCCGCCAGCCAGCAACCGGTCAGCCATCGCATGAATGTGCCGTCCGATCCAGTGGAGGTCACCGGTGTAGCCCTCGCCCGACCGGCGGTCTCCGGCCGCAGAACCGAGGTCGATCGCTACGGCTCGGATGGCTGGTTCGATCGCGTCCGCGCGCCGGCGTCCAGGCGGAAGCGTCTCGATGATGATATTCGATGCATGAAGGTCATTGTGGTTGACTAGCTTCTGCTCAAACTCCTCCTTCATCCGGAAGAGGTCGCAGGCGATCTGTGCTGCTTCCGCCGCAGTTAATGGGCGTGCACCCGAAAGGTACCGGTTTAACGTGTCGCCATCGGCAAACTGCAAGACCGCAACGTGGCAGGGCAGGCTTAAACCAGAGAAATCGATGTCGACGTCAAATATGTCGTCTACCGCGACAACATGGTCTGCCCCATCCGCCACTGCTGCGTGGCGTTCAGCCTCGGCAGCAAAGTCCTTCCCGAACTTCGTGTACATCGCCACGGGTGACACTTTAAGAACTCGGAGCGCCCTGTTCAGGCCGGTTCTTGGTTTGGCGATGAATGTCGCGGCGTAAAAGCCCCGGCCGAGAGGCTGCACGACGTCGAAGTTCCCAATTTGCACAGGTGATGAGACCAAGGGAAAGTCATAAGTCCGGCCGCAATCAGGACAGGCCGCGTCGATGCGTCTTATCTCCTGATTGTAGTCAGGGCAGGTGAAACAACAAAATTTCCCGATCTCAGACACTGACTACCTCCACGCCGATAGGCGCTTCCGTTACGCCGGCAGCCTCCTTTTGGTCATTGTTGATCGAAGCTTCAATGTTTTCGCGTGGTTGCGTGCTCAATCCTTTCTTGCGGCGAACGGACACGAGTCGTTGGCCGTGGCTCATTATCGAACCAAGTCGAACAAGGAAGATCAGAATACAGGTGCGACCGGAGAGGTTATGCTGGCTGAATTGTTTCGTTCGATGAGGCGCGAATATATTAAGAGGTTGCCCGCTGCAGGACAAAACACGCTGCTGTACTCAGTAGACTCGCATGCTTTCCGCCTTCCATATTTAATTTCTTATTGACGGCTATAGGCATATCGCCGCCCTTCGCGCCGAAGGCCGGGCGCTAAGCGCCCGGTTCCTTCTTCTCGTCGTCCAGCGGCGTTCTCAGGACGATCCGGCCATTGATCGGGACCACTTCCAGCTGAAGCGAGAGGCCTTTACGATCGCGATGGAACCACGCGGCTCCGATGCGAGTCCAGAATGCCTTGTTGCCCTTATTCGCGACATGCCAGGCGAGGAAGTCCGGCGGATTGGTCTCCTGCACGGGTGCGGTATTGCTGCGTGCCATGATGAATTCCTTTCGTATCTGGTGGCTCGTTGCACCAAACGGGAAGGCCGCACGGCCAAGGAAAGGGTTCATGTCCAACACGGGTGAGCGGAGCGAACCGGCGCGGGCCGGACATTGAAGGCGATCCGAGTGCGGCCAGTCAGGGTGCCCAAAACGAAGCCGACATAGCGAGGCGAATTCTCGCACGTGCTGCACCGCGCGAAACCAGACTGGACACCGGTCGAATTCGGTTTGCAGTTCAAACAAGCGCCAAGGAATGGATGAGAAGCACACCGCATCCTGCGGCGCGCTTCTCGTTTTTCAGTATTCCGATGCCAGCATCATCGTCAGCACCCGCCGCGTAACGGCAGGATCGGCCGGGTCCTCGCTGCCGAACCGCAAGTCACGGTCGTAGGCATCGATCTTCCAGAACACGGTATCGGCAGGCCGCGCCGGTCGCGTGGTCGTCCAACGGCCATCGCAATCCTGATAGATTGCCCCGAAATCACGTTCGCCGTAAGGGTCGTTGTCCGGTGTGAAGGTGTCAAACGTCTCGACCAGTTCGCGCACACGCGACTGATCTTCATCTGACAAGGCCCGGAAGCCTTCGGTTGCTACAGCAACGCACGCAAGGCCCATCGCCTGCCGCGCCCGGTCATTGAGCTGTGCTATCTGCTCGCTGCGGGAAAGACTGCCAGCAGTCATTGCACCACCCTCACGCCAAGCTCACAAATATCGACCAGCTCGCCGAAATCCTCGCGCTCGCCCAGTTCCTCGGCCAGACGCTGCACCGTCCCGAACGGCAAGCCGTTCTCGTTGGCCAGCATCCGCAACCACTCCTCGCGGCACTCGGCCCCGCAAGCTCGGTAGTTCAAGATCAGGTCGCCCATTTTCTGCCCTCCTTCGGCTGAAAGCCGCATCCGACACGCGGCATGCGGCCTGCCTTCCGGCGAGGATGGGAGGGGGAGGGAAAACCGGAATCGATGCCCTGGCGCGGGCCAGCGGGCACAGCCCGCCACACGGGGGCGTCTATTTCCGGTTTCGGGAACGAGAGGGCAAAGCCTTTGGTGTTCCTGCCAGGGATCGCCCCGCGATCCAGCAAGAACGGCACCCTTGCAACGGCGCGAAGCCGACGGAGGTCCTGCGCGCGCGATCAGTGCGCCAGCGGGCCTCCGGCAATGAGAGAGGCAAGAGTGCCTGCGGGTTAGCTCAGGAATGCCGCGCCCTCAGGAGCGCAGAATGCGCGGGACAGAGCGCGTCCATCGGGAATTCCCGCTCCGATTCGAACTGCTCCTGATCGTCACCCCGACGGGACGGGACTACAGGCCCGGTTCGCGCCAGCGGATAGAGCAGGTCGCCCGCAAGGGCAGCCCCTTAAGGCTCTACTCCAACGCACTCACAGCGAGCATTCAAAACCAGCTTGAAAATGCTCCACAGATTCGGCAGACACGCATCGAACAAATTGCGAACAAAATTGCTTCGCAGGGTTGCCATCTGGGATTAAAAACGACACTGTGTCGTAAATTGTCCCAGAGGTAACATGCTCAACGAATTTGCTGCTCTCCGCGTCCGCGCCGGTCTGTCTCTCGACGATGTTGCCCGAATGACCGGCTATAGCGTCCGTCACGTGCAGCGTTGGGAAGCGGGGGACGGAAAGCCAAGAGAGGCAGCTGTCAGAGTGCTGCACTCTATGGCTTCTGTCGGCCCTGTCCAGACAGGCAGCCGGTTCAACTTCATCGATCTCTTCGCGGGGATCGGCGGAATCCGGAAGGGCTTCGATGCCATCGGCGGGCACTGTGTGTTCACCTCCGAATGGAACAAGTTCGCCCAGGAAACCTACGCTGCGAACTTCCGGGACAATCATCCCCCGCATGGCGACATTACGGCCATCGGGACTGACGAGATTCCGGATCACGATGTGCTGCTGGCGGGTTTCCCGTGTCAGCCGTTTTCGATCGCCGGTGTTTCCAAAAAGAACTCGCTGGGTCGCAAGCACGGTTTCCTCGATGAAACGCAGGGCACACTCTTCTTTGATGTAGCCCGCATCATTAGGGCAAAGCGGCCTGCGGCGTTCCTTCTGGAGAACGTGAAGAACCTCAAAAGCCACGACAAGGGCCGCACCTTCGATGTCATCCTGCGAACGCTGACCGAGGAACTTGGCTATAAGGTCTGGCATCAGGTGATCGATGCGCAGCACTTCGTGCCGCAGCACCGTGAGCGGATCGTGATTGTCGGTTTCCGCGAAGCCGTTCCGTTCAGCTGGGACGACCTGAAACTCCCGCCAAAAGGAAAAGTACGACTGAGCAGCATCCTTCATCCGGAAGACGGCTCGGAGAAAGCCGAGGCTCCGTACACCCTTGGCCCGGATGCTGTCGTGAACGGGAAGTATACGCTGACCGACAAGCTCTGGCAGTATCTCCAGGGCTATGCCGCAAAGCACAAAGCTGCGGGCAATGGCTTTGGTTTTGGTTTGGTGACACCCGATGATGTCGCGCGCACGCTTTCAGCCCGGTATTACAAGGACGGGTCGGAAATCCTTGTCAGTCAGGGGCCGAAAAGCAATCCGCGACGCCTGACGCCCCGCGAGTGCGCGCGGCTTATGGGCTATGGCGACGATTTCCGCATCCCCGTATCGGACACGCAGGCCTACAAGCAGTTCGGCAACTCGGTGGCAGTGCCGGTTTTTGAGGCCGTAGCCAGCGTTATGCAGCCCCATATTCAGGCTCTGGTCGAGCCTGTCAGGGGAAGCAAAGCGGCCTGACGAATGGCTGACGTTCACGACGTTGCCACGCGCAGCCGGAATATGGCGGCGATCAGAGGTGCAAACACGAAGCCGGAACTTCAGGTCCGCCAGGCTTTGCATGCGGTCGGTCTGAGATTCCGGCTTCACGCGAAGGAATTGCCAGGCAAGCCCGACCTCGTTTTCCCGCGTCACAAGGCGGTGATCTTCGTCCATGGCTGCTTCTGGCACGGGCATGATTGTCACCTCTTCAGGATGCCCGCGACACGGCAGGAATTCTGGGCGGACAAGATCGGGCGCAATGTCGCCAACGATAAAAAGGCTGCCACAGCACTTCGGACCGATGGATGGCGCATCGGCGTAGTCTGGGAATGCGCGCTAAAGGGCAGGACGAAGCCTGATTTTGCTGAAACTATGCAGGCACTTGCCATGTGGGTAAGATCGGCTGAACCATCGATCACGCTCAGGGGCAATTAGTTGGCCGGATCACTTGCACAATTGCTGGACCTCCTTCGCCATCACGGCGCAACCCGTATCTATGCAAAGCGTCTCGCGCCAAACGACAATTCAAAAAACCAGGTCTATCTGGGCGGTGACTTCTCGGCTCTGAACATCATTCCGCATGGCGAGATCTACAGCGATGATACCGAAGTCGCCCGGGCCGTGCGCGACCGTGCCAAGGCATCTGTCGACTTCTACTGGGTGAACGGGGACGGGCTTCACCATGCCCCCAACACGGGCCTGATCCTCTATCCCAAATATCCCGAAGTTCGCATGTCGGGCTTTCTTCTGGGCTGCAAGGCAGCACCATCGGATATCATGCGGGTAAGGGATGAAGGCCGCGTGCTGTTCTTTGGCATCACGCGCACCGGTTCAGTCGTGGGCTATGCGGTATCTGGCGATGACCCGGTAGCGAGAGAACTGGTCGCCCGCGAATGGCCGATGATCGGCGTATTCCTCGAACTTCCCCTTTCGCTTGATGATGCGAGGGACCCCCGCGAACAGCTGCTTGACGAACTGCGCCGGATATACCGGCTGAACTGGATCGCATCGCAGAAGCTGGCGGCTGACGGAACCAAGGCTCCCTATGCTGCCCGCAATGGCGGTGGCTATACGCTTGAGGCCGAACTTGGTGTCACTCCCAACGGCTATGCAGAGCCGGACTATCTGGGCTGGGAAGTAAAACAATACGGCGTGCGCGACTTCCTGTCGTTCAAGGCGAAATCGCCGGTCACGCTGATGACGCCTGAGCCCACCGGGGGCATTTACCGCACAGAGGGTGTCGATGCTTTCATGCGGCGCTTCGGCTATCCCGATCAGTCCGGGAAAGCTGATCGCATCAACTTTGGTGGCCGGTACGACTGCCAGCGTAAGCACCATTTGCTGACCGGCCTGCGGATGACGCTGACGGGCTATGATGAGATAACCGGGAAGATCACCGATCTCGATGGAGAGCTCGTTCTGATCAGCGACCGGGATGAGGTCGCAGCGACCTGGAGCTTCAAGGGGATGATGGCGCACTGGAACCGTAAACATGCACAGGCGGCCTATGTGCCATCACTCTTTCGCACCCCGCCTCCCGAATATTGCTACGGTCCTGAGGTCCTTCTGTGTGAGGAAACAGACTTCCTGATGTTTCTCCAGTCCTTTGCCAGAGGACAGGTCTACTACGATCCCGCCATCAAGCTGGTGAACGCGTCTACAATGACACCTGAGATCAAGCGCCGGAGCCAGTTTCGCGTTTCGCACAACGACCTCACCGTACTCTACAGGCGGTCTGAAAAGGTCAGTCTGTAAGCTGCATAGCAGCAAATCAGCCCAGTCCGGCGCCCATCGATTTCGACTTTCCGGCCTCGGGAGTGCTCGCGGTCATGGCCGTCTGCTTCTCGCCCGCACGCTCACAGATCGCGCGAACGAGCCGGTCCTTGTCGTCGGTGACAACGACGGCCTCGGCTTTGGCGCGCGACAGCGCGACATAGAGCATCTTCTGGTCGACCAGATTAGTTGAGCGGCTGTCCGCGTGGATCAGGACACGCTCGGCGGTCTGGCCCTGGGCGGCGTGGGCTGTCTGGACATAGGCATGACGCAAATGAGCGTCGCGGGGATCGGAGAGATCGAGCTTTTGATCGCGTCCATTGGCAAGCTTCACCGTTGCCCGGCCACGGTCGGAATCGATACGGCTGACGGTACCGCCAAGACCGTTGACCCGCCCAGCCTTGCGGTCATTGCAGGTGAACTGCACGCGGTCGCCGGTGCGAAGCTCCATCGGTTTCGGTTCGAACACTTCGGCTTTGCCTGCACCCCACTGCCGGGGCTGCCAATCCAGCGAACGGCCTCCGCGACCTTCCAGAACGATGCGCCCGCGCTCGGGATTGATACCTACAATCGCAAGGCTTTCGCCCCGGCGCACGCCCTTGGCGGCATAATCCCGGCTGAACCGGACGACATCGCCGACGGCATAGCTTGCTGCCTCGCGCGCTTCTGCACGGGTTAGACCTTTCGCTTCGAGCGCATCGAACCGCAGCGCCTCTGCCGACAGCTCGCGGCGCTCGAACAGCTTTGCGCGGATTATGCCGGTGAGCCTGTCCCGGCCCTCGCGCGATGGTTCGATTACGAGCGTTCGGGCACGCTCTGCTGGCGACAAGGCCATATAGTGCCGAGCCATCGCGCCAAGGCGCTCCTCCGGCGTTGGGCCTTCGATCACCTTGCCGCCGCCGCGTTCCAGCGCGGCCAGCGCCTTGCCCGCATGGCCTTCGATCGAGGCCATGACGGCTTCGCGGGTGTCGGCATTGGTCTGCCGGACCACCTCGGCAAGTTTCGCGGTCGCCATGCCCGTCTGCTGCAACTGCGCGAAGGCAGCACCTGCACCGACCGATCCCAATTGCTTGACATCACCGACCAGCACGAGCCTGGCTCCTGCCTTGTCGGCGCGGGTCATGAGTTTCGCCATGTCGTGCGCCGAGAGCATCGAGGCTTCATCGACGATCCAGACAGCATCCTTTCCCACTGTTTTCGCCTCGGGTGCGAGCAAATGTCGCGCCACGGTGTCACCGCGCAGGCCGAGCGCTTCCCCGAGCACGGTCGCCGCCGATGCGGTTGGCGCAAGCGCTGTAACCGCAAGCCCGTGTCTCCGCGCCTCGCGGGCGTAGGTTGCAAGCACGGTCGTGGTCTTGGCGGTCCCGGCATAGCCCTGGACAGCAGCGATGCGGTCGCGTGAGGTGAGCAAGTCTGCGGTCGCGCGCTTCTGTTCTTCGGTCCAGACATGGCCGGATCGCGCCGATTGGCGCGCTGCGCGCTCGATGGTTCGCGCTGCGGTCACCGGACTTGCGAGTGATTGGGTCATGCCGCGCCCGGCTTCGGCAAGGCGCAGCATCGTGCGCTCGGTTGCGATGGCCTGAGGCGTCGTGAACCCGGCAAACTCCGCACCGCGCCGGTCGAGGAAGGTGCGCGGGACAAGCTCGCCGCGCTCTCCGGCCTCGGCAATTGCCGCGCTAATTGCGCCGTGCCCGGCCTTGCCGAAAGCAAAACCCCCTGCCTCCCGCGCGAGGGTGCTGGCCGAGAAGACTGCTTCGCGCTCGGACAGCTTGGCAGCGGCCCATGTCACTGCCTGCCGCGCCAGCAATTCAAAGTTGGCGGTTGCTTCGCTGCTTTTGACCCGCTCCCTCGCTTCGCCGACCAGCTTTTCCTGCGCTGCCTTATCGAATCCGTTGGCATCGGCTGTTGCTCGCCAGTCGGCGCGCAAGGTGCGATGATCGGCATGGCTCTTGGCTTCCCGCGTATCGAGCGCCGCGATCTGCTTTTCGGCGGCGCTCGCCTCCGCGCGGCTCGTGCCGCGCTCGGCAAGCCGGGCATTGATCGCAGCGGTGCGCTGGCTCAGTGCATCGATGGCCTTGTCCGGAACGCCAGCAATCTCGAATAGCGAGTCTTTCTTCTCCTCGATCCGATAGCCCAGCACCGCAACACCATGCGCCAGCTCCTGCCGGTAGATCGCGCCGATCTCCTTTTGCAACTGGTAGAAGGCCCGCGGCTCAAGGCTGCGCCAGTTGCTATCCCTGTCCTGCGTGGCGTTGATCACGACGGCATGGGTGTGCAGCTGCGGGTCTTGTGCCCGACTTGTGGCATGGCGGAAAGTGGCGATGGCGAGATTGCCGGTCGCCTCGCGCCGGACTTCGCCACCCTGCCTGATCCGGGTTGCCGCCATGTGCTTCTCGACATGGGCGAGCGCCAGTTTCACCGCTGCGCCATGGGCCTTGACGAGCCGCTTGTCGCCAGCGACCTCGGCCATGATCGAGACCGATTTGGGCGCGGAAAGGGTGATGTCCCAGCCTGGCCGGTGTTCGACCTTGCCATCACGGGTGGTGCCGAGTTGCTGTCCGGCCATCCTTCCTTCGAGCAATTCGGCGAACTTCTCGCGGTCGACTTCGCCGGACAGGCCCAGCTTCTCCGCCGCCTCGCCAAACCATTCGGACGGAGCCATGCCGCCTTCAGCATAGTAATCGTCGGCTTCGTAATAGCTCGCCGCCTGACCGGCATTTGAGAGAGCCGAGACCGATGCGACCACTATACTGGTCCCGGCTTCACGTCGGGCTCGGCTCCTTTCGCGATTTCGCTGACCCGGCTCCACAGAGTGCCCGCCGGATCGCCTGGCACGTAACCGGGCTGACGAGGCTCGCCGCGCCGGGTGATATGATCAGCGGTCAGACCGATACGCGCGACCGGCAGACCATCGGGAAGCAGCAGATAGCCCTGATGCGGACTGAGCCGCAGTTCACTTTCAAGGACGGCGGGACGGAATTGTCGTTGGGTGGCAATAGTCGTGCGCGGCACCTCGCTGCCAATCGACAGCGTGTCGGTGGCAACGCGCATTTCGATCTCGCACTGGCCGATGGTCTCGCTCGCCCATTTGCGGGTTTCCTGGTCGACGGTTTGCAGGAACAGCTTGGTGTTGCAGCAGGCGAGCATGGCCTCGGCGATGTTCGCGCCATAGCGATGGCGCATCTGCCCGAGCGCCTGGAAGGTGAGCACGATCGCCGCACCGAACTTGCGACCTTCGGGCAAAAGCCGGGCAAGGTTCTCGACCTTTGGAAGGTCGGCCAGCTCGTCGAGCACGAACCAGATGCGCCTGTCTGGCGATGGCGACAGGCCCAGGACGGCGCTCGCGGCGCATTCGAGCCAGCAAGCCATGAGCGGCTTGGCCGCCTCGAAATAATCCTCCTTGCGAGGGACGAAGATCCACGGTCTCGCGCCCTCGCATTTGTCCAGGCTGGTGATGAATTCGCGGAAGGTGAAGCGGTCGTCACCTTCATCTTCGACCTTCAGAAACTGGATCAGGTTTGCTGCCTTGGCGAGCATGAAGAGCACGCTGCCGGTCGCGCGGTCAGCGTCGTCGGCAAAAGTGCGGGCTGACGAAGTATGGCCGAGCCAGTCCTTCAACTCTTCCTTGCTCTTGACCTGCAAGGCTTCGAGCAGGGCTTCGAGGCTGCAGTTCTTCTCAGCCCACAGCGAGCGCATCATGTTGGCGACCAGAATGCGGCTCGTCTCCAGCCAGACATCGTCATCCTGACTGCCGGTTTCGGACACGAGCTGGCGGGCTATGCGGTCGGCATCGGCGGGGTGCGATATCTCGTCAAAGGGCGACCAGAAGGTGCAGCGCGCATCGAAGGGATTGAGGATGATGTCGCCGCGCGCGGGGTTGTAATAGTGGGCGATGAACTCGCCCGATGTGTCGTAGACCAGCGCCGCTTCGCCGCGCCTCTCGATACCGTCGAGCATCTGGCGAAGGGCAGTGGTCTTGCCGCTGCCGGTGGTGCCAAGAAAGGCGAAGTGACGGGTCTCGATCCGGCGTGGAACGGGGACCGGCCCAATGCGCAATGCGTTCCTGCCACAAAGCAATGTCGTTTGCGCAGCGACATCCTCCTCATCGGCCAGGCGCGTGCCGCCGATCACCCGGTCGGCGAGGGTATCCTTGCCCTGCTCAAACATCGATCGTTTGACCACAAACGACAGGAAAATACCGAGGGCCAGCCCCGCGAGCGCACCTCCAATCACCTGCTTCACAGTCCAGAAGAAGTTCGCGGCAGTTGCGGAATCGCTGGCAATAACGGAAGCGGGGACGATCAGCCTTTCGCCGTTGACGGTGATTCTCATCTCGAAGTCTTTGCTGGCGAACTCCCCCAGCAATGAGAGTACCTTTGCTCCAATGAAGTGACCCACAGCAGCTATCTCTTCTGGACCAAGCCGGAGCAGCGGGGTGATGATCGCTCCTGCGAGGCAGCCGAAGAGAAGGAGCTTGGCAAAGAAGCCGAAGCGCTGCTGCCAGTGCGCCATGCGCACTCGCCATAAGGCGTGCGCCCGGGTGACAAAATCAACGTTGGAATTCATGGCTCGATCTCCAGGGCAAGCGAGCGCTGGCGCTCGAAAGCGGCGCGCGCTTCGGCTGCAATTGTCTCGTCGGACTTCTTCGTCCCCAGCGCTGCATGGCGGGCGTAAGCGTAGGCCGCACAGGCAGTGAAAAGGGTGCGGTCGAGCACCCGTTCAGCCTCGGCCAGTCGCTCCGATATGGCTCCGATCTCGCGCGCCAGTTCGGCTAGATCGGTCTCCTTTTCGGTGCCGTGCAGGACCGAAAGGAAGCCCGCGTCGATCACCTTCAGGAGCATCGCATACTCCGACACTCCACGCCGGTCGGCGATGCTGGACAGCGAGCGAGCCTGCGAAGGATTGAGGCGGATGGTGCGCTTGATGTAGCTCGCCATCACCACCTCCCGGGCGCGCTCGAAGCGCGCTCCGGAAATGGCAGAATTGCGACGGTCTGAACGCATTGCCTGAGCGAGCGCGCTATCCGCGCGCTCCAGAAACCGCAGAAATCCTTGATGCACCCGTGCGTGGGGTGTGTATGAAAATTGCGGGTCCGATACGCAGTATCGTGGCCCCATATTTCTCCAGTCTTTCTCAAGTCACTTGGCATGGGCGTCTTGCTCCATGCTTGCCGTTGGAGGCGTCGCAGACAGGATCAGATTTTTGGCTACATGATCGTCGTAGTAGCGGTCGCGCGACGGGCGGCGGGGCAATTGGCGACCCGCCATATCCGGGTGTGTAAACCAGCTGTAAAGGACCAGATCGATGGCAGACCGAACTTCATCTGCAAGCTGGTTGGTCTCTTCTGGCGTGAGATCCAGCCACCCGAATTCGGTGCGAAGCTGGCTGCCAAGGGGATACCCGGTTCCGTCTCTGCTCCGGTAGATCGGTCCCTCGACGGTGAGACAACAATCTTGCCCCTCAAACCGCTCGCGGACCGGGCGCTCGTACCAGAGCCAGGGCTGTAATGTGTGGCGGCGGGCGCGCCCATCGGCATTGTCTTCAATAAGTAGCTCGACGAATTTTGCGGTACGCTCTTCTTCGTCGCTCGGAAGGCGGGCGATCAGCCAGCCATGCTTCTGCAGGGCAGCGTTGATCAGGGAAAGGATAGACATGGGGGAGATGCTTTCTGCGGGCCATTGCCCGCCGTGGTGGGGGTCAATAGCTGCGCAGGGGGAGGGCCTCGATCCACTCCTCGATGTCAGTGGAACGCCAGCGGATACGTCCGCCGCCAATGTCTATCGGATGAGGAAAGGCACCCCGGCGGATGCGTCGCCAGATCGTTGTCCGGCTGCGAATGCCAGTCAGGCGCATGACCTCATGGCAGGTGAGTAGTTCAGTATTCGGCACGACAGATTCCTTTGCTTCAAGGTTCTGTCACCGAAGCCGTGTTCCCCCACGACGATGGGTTGTCCTTCAAATTGCCGTTGCGAACCGTGCGATAAGACGTTCAACTCAGCGCCACCAAGCTTCGGTGACGCGAGCAACGCTATGCGAATCGCAATGATGTAGGAAAGAACAAAAATAGAACAAATGCCGTTCCGCATTGGCGGGTGGACGATGTTGGATCGCTATGGACAGTCCGGGACTGAAAGAATTTTTCCCGCTGGTGTCCGCTCCGGGCCAATGCAGGACCGATTCTACTGTTCTGGTGCAGCGGGAGACCGGTTTTCACGCGAATCGCAGCTTGAGCCGATGTGACAAGCAAACGCGCTTTCGCTTTGCACGTTGATGCGGACATGCAAAGAAAACGCGAAAATCTTTACACGTTAGCGGATTTGGGATGCAGCAACTTGGGCCGGACAATGCCATCTGGGATGATGGCGAATGGATCAGCTGGGATGAGATCAATGAGCAAATCCAGTACAAGGAATGGCGGGCAAAATATCCCAATGCCGATCTGTCGCTGGTCTCGATATTCGAGGATCTGATCTGCACCGCAGAGCAGTATCACATGCACACGGGCAAGCACCTACAGGTGTATGGCGATATCGGAGAACTCTACGGGGCGATCACGCATGGCATAAGGCTGCACCGCAACTACGCTCAAGGATCTGACGGACGGCTCGGCAATGACCTGGTCGAGGTCAAGACAATCACGCCATTCAAGAGCAATGACCGGGTTACGCTGAACCTCAAACGGAACTTCAGCATGGTGTTTCTGGTCAAGATAACTTCCGACTTCGAGGTGCGCGGGAAGCTCATTCCACGCAAGGCCTTGCCCCGTGTAAAAGGTGACAAGCTGGTTCTTGAATGGGCTGATATTGGGACTGTGTGAATCCCGAATTCAGTTGTCCCTGGCTTTCAGGGTGCCAGAGGTAACGGGTACCCGGCCATGTCCGCAAAGCGACGTGCGACTGCCTTCACCTTGGCCTCATCGACATCCATTTCTGCGATAAAGGCCAATTGATCTGCCGGTGCAATCTCCGAGAAGAAAGCAAAAGCAGCGGCATTACGTATCTGCGCGCTTGAAGGGTCTGCAATTAGCGCTGCGAGCTGTTCAGCGGATTGCCTGGTCCGATAGGGACCGTTCACTGTTGCCAGCACCTTTGCGGTTAGTTTGCTCATCGAAGCTCTGACCTCATCAACCCTCACTGAGCAGGATGCATCCGCGTGGATCGACAAAGCAAGGTTGGTCGATGAAATGTGGAGCCAACGGGCATTTATCCCGCATATATCGAAAACTGGAAATTTGCGGGATAAATCTCAGCGATGGCTTTCATCCAGTCATTCTCTGTCTTGCAGAAACGCCCACTCATGATCATTCGCACGCGCTATGACGCGTGTGTCGAGGTCGAACGCGAGATCCGCGCGATGCCATACGGCCCAAGCCGGAGATCACCATTCAAACGAAAACGTTGGGTAGACGCATCCACGTTGCCGGAGAGCCATGCTTGAGGACATACCTCGAATGCAAAGTGCCAATCGCACCTAGGCTCTTTTATCGTAACTTTCGAGGTCCTAATGCGAAGACAGGCTGAATTGGTCTTACAGACCACTTGGGGGGCATCATGACAACGCTAAGCGACAAAGAGCTCGAAGAAGAGTTTAAGCAGGGAAATCTGATCAGGAACCCAAATACAGATATGCTGGACGGATCGTCCTATGAGCTTCGTTTGGGGGACGTCTATTATGACCTGACTGAAGGAAGCAAACGCTTCAAACTGCAGGCGGGACAAAAGGTTTTGATCAAGCCGGGCCATCGCGTGGTTTTGATCACTGAGGAGGAGCTTGACACTCCAGCTGATATTGCTGTTCGTGTAGTCAGCAAAGGGTCGTTGTTCGCAGTCGGCCTAAGCCCTGTCGCGACATACGCAGACCCAGGCTTCAAAGGCCGGCTGGGAATTGTCACACAAAACATAAGCGATAAATATATCGAGCTTCCTCAAGGCGAACCGATCGCCAAGGCGGAGTTCAGTGAGCTGACAAGCGAAGCCACGCGACTTTATGAAGGGCAACATGGCTTTCAGATGGAAATTTGGCCAATCAAAACACATCTACAGAAAACGCACGGTGAAGTGGCCAGCGACCCTCGCGTGAAGCCGGAGAAGGAAGAAGCGCTCGACCTTCTACCTGCCGCAACCGCAGCTGTAATCAGGCAGATGGAAGCAACCCAGTTCTGGACAAACATCGGATTATTTGTCGCGATAGTTTTGAACGCGCTTTTGATTTTTCTGGTGAATGAGAAGGTGATCGAGGGCCTAATTGGGATAATTGCCAGTCTCATTGGCACTGCCGTAATCGCCATCGGGACGCAGTTGATTAAACACGTCAGAGGAGCCTGAGTATGGACCTTTCTGCTATCATCGAGAGGCAAATCAGCGCAGATGAGCGACGCGGCTTTCTTGTTCGCTTTGAGACGGAGCGTCAGCAATATGAGCAATTGACGCATGATCTCGTGGGTCTTGTCGGTGAGGTCGGAGAGTTTGCAAACGAGCTGAAGAAAGTAGGATTAGGGCTAGATAACGCGAAGTATGACGGCCCGAGCCTCGAAGCGGCCGCCCTTCACATGCGCGAGGAGCTCGCCGACGCTGCGATTTACCTCATGCGTTTGTCAGCAGGGCTTGGCGGCGATCTGGAAAAGGACATTCTCTCAAAGATGGACGAAAATGACGGTCGATACCGCTCATTGGAACGCTAAACGCGTTTACTTTCTAGGAGTTAATACGGGTTTCGTCTCCGATGGGGAGCCTGATGCTCGATATATCGATTTCTACCGCCAACGCAGTTCTGCGCGCCTTTATTGCGCGATAGTTGGAAACGTCGTGGTGCCAAATGGCCACGGGAGCAATCGATCGACGGCTTTTCTTGGACCAGAACCTGTTTGGTCTGAACTTGCCTACGCGATATGCGAGAAGGGGACCCTTCCGGGTATACAGCTCGCGACTGCGTGGGATGGATACGAGGGCTCTCGCAATTTCCTTTCGGCTGACGGCGACCGGGTGATACCTCGGGCGAAAGTCCTTGTGCGCGACTTTGGTATTGCTGGGGTTGAGGGCGTGCTCAGTTCCTTCAACTCCGCCGCCAATCTTGCCGTCGATCATGGCTTCGCGCACATTCAATTTCACGCTGCCCATGGATACCTGCTGAGCCTGCTAATCGACGAACGAATTTGCTCACAAGCAGAACGAGTTCGCGAGGGTTTGGCTCGCATTTCCGAAGGCCTGCGCGACCAAGGTGTAGAAACTTCCCTTCGCATTTCGATGCGAACGGGAAATATAGATTTTGATGGAAATGGCTCCGAGAAACTGCAGGACACATTAGCTGAGCTGCCCTTCGATCTTGTCGATCTCTCATCCGGATTTTACAATATCAATAAGCGGTTGATCTATCCTTCTCGTGAAGACGTAGTCGCAGGAAGACTAGCTGAAAGCA